>NZ_JBSGIW010000110.1:0-22873 GCF_053605265.1 Streptomyces sp. NPDC003943
ACCGACTCCCGGGGGCCCACTCGCGTTTCCGGAACCTTGGCGCGCCCGCGGTCCTGCCTGAACGTCCGGGCGGCTCGTTCCGCGGCCCGCTGCTGACGTTGCCGGCCAGGACGCTGTAGGTCGGGCCCTGGTCGAGCGCCACGGCGGTGCCGGCCAGGCCGGCCACGGCCAGCGCGGCCGCGAGGGCGAAGGCGATGCGGGTCTTGATGTTCATGGTGGTTCCCCCGATCACGGACGGTTGCTGATGTTGCCGGCCTGGACGTAGGTCGGGCCCTGGTCCAGGGAGGCCGCGACGCCGACCGCGAGCGTGGTCGCGGCGAAGGCCAGGGCGATCGCGACGGCGATGCGCTTCTTGATGTTCATGGTGGTTCTCCCCCAAGTGCCGGCCGGTTGCCGGTAGTTGGCTTGATCATGTCATGGCGAGAAACCGCCCGCTCACCAGTCCACCAGGTCCGCGAAGCCGTGCCCCGCCCAGTCCGCGAAGGTCGCGGGGCGGCCGCCCAGCCTCATCGGGAGGAGCTGGTCGCAGGTGGCGCGGGCGTCGAACCACATCTCGCCGCGGTGCGGGCCGGTGACGACCAGGAGGGAGCGGAAGCCGCAGCCTCCCTCCCGGAGGAAGACGGCTCCGGCCGTCTTCCTCTCCTGGAGTACGCCGCACTCGGCGTCCCACATCTCCCAGGCCGCACCGTCCTCACGGGGCGGCTCGCGGTCGTCCAGCTCGTCGTCGTACGCGCGGTACGA
Source organism: Streptomyces sp. NPDC003943 (assembly GCF_053605265.1). Lineage (NCBI taxonomy): Bacteria > Bacillati > Actinomycetota > Actinomycetes > Kitasatosporales > Streptomycetaceae > Streptomyces > Streptomyces sp. NPDC003943. The sequence continues at coordinate 742 of NZ_JBSGIW010000110.1, forward strand.
GTCGGGGTGCGGGAACGGGTGGGTGAGCAGGTCGTGGTTGGTCTCGGAGTTGCCGTACCAGCCCCAGCCCTGCTCGCCCCGGGTGGGGGCGTGGAGCTCCCTGCCCCCGGCGCTGACCCGGAGCAGGTGGTGGCGGTAGTCGGCCGGGAAGGTGATGCCCAGCTGGGCCTCGGCCTCCTCGACCTCCTCCTCGTGCAGCGGGGGCGGAGCGGTTTCCCCGAGCGGCGGCCACGCCTGAGGGATGGCGGGACCACGCCGATGGCCCCGCTCCAGCAGGCGCAGCTCGGCGATCCAGTCCGTGCCGGTCATCGGCTACGGGCAGTTGCTGACGTTGCCGGCCAGGATCTCGAACGTCGGGCCCTGGTCCAGCGCGGCCGCGGTGCCGAACGCCAGCGTGGTCGCGGCGAAGGCCAGGGCGATCGCGATGCCGATGCGCTTCTTGATGTTCATGGTGGTGGTCCCCCTCCAAGTGACGGCATTCCGCCGCCAGTTAGACGTGATCATGCCATGGCTCAAAGCCGTCGGCGCGTCTTCGCCGCCGCGCTTGAGCAGGAACGTGAAGTCGCCGGAGAGCCGGCCGCCCAGCCGGGCCGCCGACACCAGGTTCCCCTCCGCGATCAGTCGCTCGACCTCGGCCCGCGAAAGGCCGCAGCCTTCGGCGATGAGACGCACCGGCCGGACCGGGATCCGTGCCGCGAAGCGGACCGAGACCTCGATCCCCTCCTGGTGCGGGTGAGGCGGGAGACGGGTTGAGCCGCCCGTGTCGAGGCGCCAGGCGCCGTCCCAGTCGAGGGCTATGCGGTTGCGGCGCTGGACGGCCGGGTCCTGGAGGAGTTCGGCGGTGAGGGCGAGGTCGTTGGCGTGCAGCCGGTCGAGGAGGTCGGGGCGCACGGAGCGCACGTTCGTCCGCTCGAAGAGCGTGAGCTTCGCGGTGTCGCCGCATCCCGCGCACAGCACGAGGAGCCAGGCGTCGATGAGCTTGTGGTTGGCGTTGACCCGGAATTTTCCGCCGGCCCGGAAGCGCTCGGAGGCGCAGGCGTGGCAACGGCGGCGGACGAGGGGCAGGCGGGTGGGCAGGACCGCCCAGTTTTCGAGCAGCACAGAAGTACACCGGTTCCAGTGTGAGAAGACCGCAGCAAGAAGGGGCGCGGGCGCGCAGGGGCGCGACGCGCGACAGATCAGCGCTCGGGAGGTCTCACACGGTGTACAACGGCACGTCCTTGCCTGGATTCGCTCGGTCAGGCACGACGCTAACGGCGCGCGGCGGCGCCGCTCCACTGGTTTTCGGGCGCCTCACCGCCGGAGGGGATCCGGCGGTGAGGCGCCCGAGGCAGGGCAGGGCGGGCCTCAGTCCGCCTGCGGCCAGTCCCAGCCGAGCTGGATGAAGAGGCCGAGGCGGTCACTGACGCCTCGGATCTCGGAGATCTTGCCCTCGCGCAGGGTGAAGATCCAGATCGCCTCGTTCTCGAAGCTTCGGCCGGTCGGCTCCGGCATGCGCACATGAGCGTTGTTGTGCGTGCCGCGCTGCGTGACGCGGGCGACGACGCGGTCGCCCTCGGCGATCAGCTCCTCGACCTCGCCCGTGAGCGGGTCGAACGCCTCGACCTGCATGCGCAGGCCCTCGAAGGCCGCGCCGGGCTCGTCGGCCTCGCCGTGGATGATCTTGTTGTGGTCGATGACGTCGGACGCCATGTACGTGGGCAGGTCGGCGAGACGACGCTCGTTGATCGCCTCGAAGAAGCCCAGGACCACCTTCTTGTTCGCGTCCACCATGGTGGCCGCACCCCCGTTCTGTCGGTCGTCGCTCACGGGCAGTTGGAGACGTTGCCGGCCAGGACCTCGTACTTCGGGCCCTGGGTCAGGGCGGCCGCGGCGCCGACGGCGAGCGTGGTCGCGGTGAAGGCGAGGGCGATCGCGACGGCGATGCGCTTCTTGATGTTCATGGCGGTGGTCTCCCCCCAAGTGTCGGCCCCCTGCCGACAGTTAGCCGTGATCATGCCATGGCTCAAAGCCGTCGGCGGCCCATTGCCGCCCCCTTGAGCAGGAAGGAGAAGTCGCCGGAGAACCGGAGCCGGGGCTCCGGTCCGGTGGCGTGGTCAGGCGAGGCCGTCCCAGCCCCAGCGCGGGGTGGGGCCGGGGTTGCCGAGGTCCGTACCCGGGGCCGAGGCCGAGACGTCCTTGGCGATCCGTGTGCCCCAGTCGAAGTACTCCATCACCCGGCGGCGCAGCAGGGCGTCGTCCGGCAACTCCTTCTCCACGGCCGCCGTCATCAGCTCCATCCAGCGCAGCCGCTGTTCCTCCGTGATGCCGAGCCCGAGATGGGCACGGAGCAGAGCCTGGTGGCCGCCGTGCTCCGCCGTGAACCGGGCCGGCCCCGAGAAGACCTCCGCCAGCCACACGGCCACGTGCTCCACATGGGTGGCGGTGAAGTCGGCGAAGACGGGCGCGAGGAGCGGGTCGGCCAGGACCCCCTCGTAGAACGTCTCGGAGAGCCGGCGCAGCGCAGCGGCGCCGCCCACGGCCTCGTACAGGGTGTTCGTGTGCTCTGCGCCCATGGAAGCCTCCGGGTTCGGGATCTGTCATCCCAGCTTTCACCCAACTCGGCTCGGGTCCAAGGATGTTCGCTCTCGGCGGGGCGGGTCGTCGCCGGCTCCCGCCGACCGGTTCGAGGCGCTGCCACCGAGGTCGTGACGGCGCCCGAGGACCGCAAGGCCCGTAGCGCTCTTGCCGTCCGCCCGCTCCCGGACACACGTCCGCCGCCTCCTCACCGTGTGAGGAGGCGGCCGGGAGGTGCGGTGCGGGCGAACTCAGGCGCAGCCCGTGCCGTCCGCGCGACAGACCACGCCGTCGAGCGGGGCCGGGTCGGCGGCCTGCCTGGCCTGGGCGTCGAGGACGGCCTTGCGGAGCTGGGCCGCGCTGGGGACGCCCTCCAGGCGGATGTCGCCGACGAGGATGGTCGGGACGGCCTGGACGCGGTTCGCCTCGGCGTCGCGCAGGGCGTCCTGGTGGCGCTCGTAGTACGTGCCGTCCTCCAGGGCCTTGCGGTAGGCCGGCCCGTCGAGGCCGATCTCCTCGGCGAGGGCGACGAGGACGTCGAGCTGTCCGAGGTCCAGGTCCTCCTGGAAGAAGGCCCGGAACATGCGCTGGTTGTACACGTCGCCGAGGCCCTGCTCGACCGCGAACTGCCATCCTTCGAAGGCGAGTCGGGTGTACGGCTGCGGGGAGACCGTGGGCAGGGTGATGTCCACGCCCAGGCGGCGGGCCATCGGGTAGACGGCGCGCTTCCAGATCTCGGGCAGGTACGGGTCCTCCGGGCGGAGGGTCGGCTTCGGCTCGGCGCGCAGCTCGAACGGCTTCCACTCGATCTCGACGTCGAGGCCCTCGACGGCCTCTTCGAGCGGCCCTTCCGCCAGCATGCAGAACGGGCACACGTAGTCGGACCAGACCTGGATCCTGACCTTGGCGGCGGAGTTGGTTTCGGTGCTCACCGGCGGACGCTCCCTTGCAGGGTGAGGTACTCCTGGAACGGCACCTCGTGGCCCTCGACCGGCAGATGGGTCGTCCTGACGCCCCACTCCGTCGGGTCGGTGCGGTAGATGCCGTACGAGGAGGAGTAGTCGAAGCCGTACCGGGCCGCGGTCCTGCGGTCGGCGGCGTAGACGATGTGCTCGACGCCGAAGTAGAGGGCGACCTGGTAACACATGGCGCACGGCTCGCCGGAGGCGATGAGCGTGGCGCCGTGCGCGGCGAACGAGCCGTGCTTCGCGGTGGCGTTCCGCAGGGCGACCACCTCCGCGTGGGCGGAGGCGTCGCGGTCCTCGCGGACCCGGTTGAAGCCGGTTCCGAGGATCCGGCCGTCGTGGCGGACCACGACGCCGGAGAACGGGATGCCGCCGGTCGCCACGTGTTCGCGGCTGATGCGGACCGCTTCCAGGACCTGCCTGGTCAGCTGCTGGTGCTGCTGGTGCTGTGCCTCGGTGGTCATGCCGGCCGCCCCTAGACCGCGGTCAGCCGCAGGATGATCGCGCCGCCGATGATGGACGCGAAGGACAGCAGGCGGGCGAGGGTGATCTTCTCCTTGAAGATGATCGCGCCGAAGACCACCGTGCCGACGCCGCCGATGCCGGTCCAGATCGTGTAGCCGACCGAGACGTCCAGGTCGAGCAGGGCGCGCGAGAGCGTGTAGATGCCGCCGGCCGCGGCGAGCAGCGTGAGGACGCTGGGCCACAGGCGGGTGAAGCCCTTGGTGGCGTTGGTGCCGAGCGCGAAGAGGATCTCGAAGACGATGGCGATTCCGAGGTACACCCAGGTCATGGGAACGGCTCTCTCTGCTGGAAGGGAGGTGCGGGGAGACGGAACAGGGCGGTACGGGAGCGGTGCGCGAGCGGTGCGCGAGCGGTGAGAGGTGCTGCGAGGCGGAGCCGGGTCAGACGGTGACCTTGGGGTCCGTGGCCGTCGCGCGCGCCGCGGTGGCCGACACCGCGGCCTCCTCGGCCGCCTTCTTGTCGGCGGCGATCTTGTCCGTGATGCGCAGGGTGGTGCCGCCGCCGATGATCAGGACGAAGGCGAGGACCTTCCAGACCGTCATCGGCTCGTCGTAGATCAGCGTTCCGAAGATGACCGTGCCGACGCCGCCGATGCCGGCCCAGACCGTGTAACCGACGCCCACGTCGATGTACTTGAGCGCCTGGGACAGCGTGAAGATGCCGCAGGAGGCGGCCGCGGCGGTGAGCAGCGAGGGACCGAGGCGGGTGAAGGCGTGGGTCGCCTCGGTGGAGAGCGCGAAGGTGATCTCGAAGAGCGAGGAGAACAGCAGCCAGGCCCAGCCGATGTTGTTCTGGTTCTTCTGTGTCGAGTCCGCGGACACGTGAGCTCCTTGGTTGTTTGTCCGTGCAAGTTGTGAGCCGCCATGAGGGGCCCAAGGACGTTTCGGAGATAGCCAGGATCTTGCATGGTCATATAACCTGTTGTCAAACCCCTGTCAGAGGAGAGGTACATGAACAACACCGCAACGACACCTCCCGCCGCGACCTCCGACCAGGCCGTCTGGGACCGCGTCCTCACTCTGCACACGCACGTGGAACGGGAGCTCGCGACCGCTCTCCAGCGCCGGCACGGCATCGGCCTCTCCGAGTACCGGGCCCTGGAGAACCTCGCCGCCTCCCCCTCCAGCGAACTGCGGATGCAGGAGCTGGCCGACAAGATCGGGCTCGGACAGTCCTCGGTCACCCGGCTCGTCGAGCGCCTCAAGGGCGCCGGCTACGCGTTCAAGGACCTCTGTCCGTCCGACAAGCGCGGGGTGTACGCGGTGATCACGGACGAGGGCCGCAGCCGCTACGTGGCCGCCCGCGCCACCTACGCCGAGGTCCTCTCGGGCGCCCTGAACTCGCACGGCGCGGACCCCGCCCTCGCCGCCACGGTCGCCGCCCTGCGCAGCGCCCGCCCGGCGTAGCCCGTTCGGCGTCCACAGCCCGTTCAGCACCCCTAACCCGTTCGGCGCCCGCACCCGTTCGGCGCGCGCAGCCCGCACCCGCGCCCCCACCCCTGCCCACGCCCGCACCCGCACACCCCTGCGCGCCCCGCCCCGCTTCCCCTGCCACCGCAGCCGTCGCCTCTTGGCGCCTCTCTCCCGAGAGCCGCCAAGAGGCGACGGCTTTTGCGTGTTCACACGACTGCAGCGCGTGCTTCACGCCCTCGCATGACTCAGGGTGTACTTGTACGTACAAGCGGTGAGGTAGCTCACAACGGAACCGACTAGTACATGCTTGCGGATGCATGGATCGCCGCCCTAGTGTCTGCTGCGGCGCCGATCGAGAGCGATCGGGGACCTCGCCGAATCGCACAGCGCTTGGCCCATCTTTTCCACATCATCCGGGGGAAACGTGCCATCGCCCAGCCTTGTCCGAAATCTTGCCGCGCACGCCCGGCGGCACCCGTCCTTACCGGCCCTCCTGCTCAACCAGGAGCAGGTGACCTACGGCCGACTCCACCACCGAACAGAGCAGTTGGCACTCCGGATCCGCGCCGCGAACCTGCCGGCCGACCGACCGGTGTGCATCCCCGCCCGCAAGGATCCGGCGACCGTCGCCCTGATGCTCGCCGCCTTCGCCGAATCCCTCGTCGTCCTCGCCCCCTCGGCGGAACTCGGCGAGGACGCGCTGGACCGGATCTGCCGACAGGCCCGGGTCTCCGCGCGACTGTCCGTCGCCGCCACAGATGCCCACGACGGCGACGACGACCTGCTCATCGAGCCCGTACCCGCGGACGAGACCGCCGCGGAGGGCTTCGCCCGGCCCCTGCCGGACCGGACCCGACTGCTGCTCACCACCTCCGGGTCCACCGGAACCCCCAAGCTGGTGCCGATCGGCACCGACGCCTTCGACGCCTTCGCGACCTGGGCGACGGCGGAGTTCCGGATCACCTCCCAGGACACCTCGCTGTCCTACGCCCCGCTCAACTTCGACCTGGCCCTGCTCGACGTCTGGACCTTCCTCGGCGCCGGCGCCCGGGTGGTCCTGGTCGACCGGGCGAAGGCCACCGACGGCCCCCACCTGCGGAGTCTCGTCTCCGACCACGCCGTCACCTTCGTCCAGGGCGTGCCGCTGCTCCACCGCCTTCTCACGGAGGGGAAGACGGAGGGGAAGACAGAGGAGAGCCGCACCGGCTTCGACCGGGTCCGCGAAGTGGTGTTCACCGGGGACGCGATGCCCCAGAGCCTGCTCAAGCAGTGCGCAGAATCGTTTCCTCACGCACGTTTCCACAACGTGTACGGGTGCACCGAGACCAACGACAGCTTCATCCACCCCGTCGACCCGCACACCGCCGAGGGCAAGCTCCCCATCGGCCGGCCGCTGCTCGGCGTCGACGCCGACGTCCTCGACGACGACGGCCGGCCGCTGACCGGCCCGGGCACCGGCGAACTCGTCGTCCGCACCCCCTTCCAGACCGAGGGATACCTCCAGCAGTCCCTCAACCAGGCCGTGTTCGTGGAGCGCGAGGCCCCGGACGGACAGCGCCGGGTCTTCTACCGCACCGGCGACATCGTCACCCGCGACGCCGAGGGCACGTACACCCTCGAAGGCCGCTCCGACTGGCAGGTCAAGGTGCGCGGAGTGCGCACCAACCTCCAGGAGGTCGAGTCCGTCCTCGCCCAGCACCCCGACGTCGAGGAGGCGGCCGTCGTCGCCCTCCCCGACACCGAGGCCGGCGTCCGGCTGCACGCCCGCGTCACCCGGCGGGCCGGCGCCGCCCTCAGCTCCCTCAAGCTCCGCTCGTACGCCGGCGCGAACCTGCCCCGGCACGCGATCCCGTCCACCGTCCGCATCAGCGAGCTCCCGTTGCCGCGCACCTCGACCGGCAAACCCGACCGCAACAAGATCAAGGAGGAGATCAGCGCATGAGCGCCGCCCCGACCCCCACGCGTGACACCCAGGACATCGCCGGAGAGATCCGCGCGCACCTGCTCGCCACCTACCTCAAGGGCGAGGACGTCACCGCCGAGGACCTCACCGGCGACTACGACCTCATCGAGTCCGGCGTCATCGACTCCCTCGGCCTGGTGAAGCTCATCCAGTACATCGCCAACACCTACGACCTGCCGGTCGACGACATCGAGATCAGCCCGGACAGCTTCCGCTCGATCGACGCCATCAGCGCGACGGTCCACAAGCACACCGCCCGCTGAGCCACCCACCGACCACCCCAGCGCTGAACATCCCTTCTCTCAAAAGGAGTCACGCCATGTTCACCCGTACCCTCGAGGACGTCACCCCGGTCGAGTGGGGCAACGGCACCAGCCACCGGCTGCTGACCGAGGCCGACAAGATGGGCTTCACCGTCTGCAAGACCCTGGTCCGCGCGGGCACCAACTCGGCGCTGCAGTACCGCAACCACCTGGAGGCCTGCTACTGCATCGGGGGCTCGGGCGCGGTCGTGCACAAGGACGGCACCGTCTTCAAGATCACCGAGGGCACGATCTACGTCCTCGACGAGCACGACCCGCACTACCTCATCGCCTCCGAGCACGAGGACCTGCACCTCATCTCGGTCTTCAACCCGCCGCTGACGGGCAACGAGAAGCACAGACTCTCCGAGGACGGCTTCTCCCAGTACGAGGCCGCGGTGCCCAGCGCCCAGCACTGAGTCCGCCCACGAGCCCGGCCGGGCCGCCCCTTCCCCTCCCCCTCACCGCGGCCCGGCCGAGCCCGCCCCGTACCAGAAAGGAAAACCGTGAACGTCGATCTCGTCGCCCCGTACGCCGACATCCTCAACGCCGACCTCGCGGAGCTGGACGCCGACGCCGTCTTCTCCCGTACCAAGTGGCAGGCGATCAAGGACAGCGGCATCCTGCGCACCCCGTTCAAGGAGGAGCACGGCGGCGCCGGGCGCAGCTTCACCGAGACCATGCGGGTCCTGGAAGGGCTCGGCTACCTCTGCCGGGACGCCGGCATCGCCTTCTCCACCTCCACCCAGATCGTGTCCCTGGCCACGCCCCTGGAGAAGTTCGGCTCGGCCGAGCTGAAGGCCCGCTACCTGCCGCGCATCCTGTCCGGCGAGGCCGTCACCGCGCACGCCATCACCGAGGAGTCCGGCGGCTCCGACGCCATGAACATCACCACCACCGCCGTCCGCGAGGACGACCACTACGTCGTCGACGGCGGCAAGATGTTCATCACCAACGCACCCGTCGCCGACCTCTTCCTCCTCTACGTCCGCACCGGCAGGCCCGGCCCCTTCGGCCTGACGTGCCTGCTCGTCGAGCGCGACACCCCCGGCCTGGAGATCGGCCCGCCCATGGACAAGCTGGGCCTGCGCACCTCCCCGATCGGCCGGCTCACCTTCGACCGGCTGCGCGTGCCGGTGGACCGGCGGGTCGGCGCGGAGGGCGGCGGCTTCCTCGTCCTCGACTACGTGATGAAGCGCGAGATCCTCTACGCCTTCTCCCTCACGCTCGGCGAGATGCGCCACCGCCTGGAGACCGTCCTCGCGTACGCCGCCAAGCGCACCCAGTTCGGGCAGCCGATCGGCAGCTACCAGGCCGTCAGCCACAAGATCGTGGACATGCGGATCGCCGTCGAGACGGCCGCGAAGTGGCTCGCCGACACCGGCGCCAAGGCCGAGCGCGGCGAGGACATCTCCCTCGACCTGGCCGCCACCAAGATCGTCGTCTCCGAGGCCAACGTGCAGACCGCCCTGGCCGCCGTCCAGATCCACGGCGGGCGCGGGGTCCTCACCGAGTACGGCGTCGAGCGCGACCTGCGCAACTCCGTCGCCGGAACCATCTACTCGGGCAGCAGCGAGATCCAGCGCAACCGCATGGCCGCCCTCCTCGGACTCTGACTCCGACTCCGACTGCGACTCCGACCGCGACTCCGACCGCGGCTTCGACCGCGACTCCGAGCTAGGAGCTCTCCTTCCCATGAGCATCGCCCTCGACGAAGTACACGCGCTCACCCGGCACACCGCCTTCCTCGACCACGAGTCCGACGAGGTGCAGAACTTCGTGGACTCCGTCGTCAAGGACCGGGCCGCCGACCGGCGCGAGAACGCCGTCGCGCTCTACTACGCCGTCCGCGACGGCCTCGACTACGAGGTGTACGGCACCGACCTCAGCCCCGAGGGGATGCGCGCGTCCAGCGTCCTCAAGGCCGGCCAGGGCTTCTGCCTGCACAAGTCGGTCGTGTACGCCGCCACCGTCCGCGCCCTCGGCATCCCGTCGAAACTGGTCTACGGCGACGTCCGCAACCACCTCGCCAGCCCGCGGCTCATCGCCCACATCGGCGGCGACGTCTTCTTCCACGGCCTCACCCAGGTCTACCTGGACGGCAAGTGGGTCAAGGCCACGCCCGTCTTCAACAAGCTGCTCTGCCGGCTGTACGGAATGGACGCCCTCGACTTCGACGGCACCGCCGACTCGCTCTACCACCCGCACTCCAGCGAGAGCGGCAGGGGCGCCATGGAGTTCCTGAAGGACCACGGCGCCTTCGACGACGTCCCGTACGACTTCGTCATGTCCCGCATGCGGGCCCAGCACCCCGGCTTCCTCAGCGGGGACGGCGACGGCACCGGGACCGTGAAGGGCGGCTCGCTCGCCGCCGAGGCCGACACCGTCAACGCCGCGCGCTGAGGAGCGACGAACATGAGCAGCACCACAGCCCCCTCCGACGGCTGGGACGCCACCACCCGCATCGGCATCGTCGTCCCGTCCGCCGACATCGGCCCGGAGGCCGAGCTCCAGGCGGTCTCCCCGGCCGCCGTCTCCGTGCACGCCTCCCGCATCGACTTCGGCGGCATGCTGCCCGGCGGGCACATGGTCGCGGAGAAGATCCCGCAGGACCCCATCGCGGCGTTCGTCGAGCCCCCGGCCGTCGACAACGCCGTCAAGCTCCTGGCCGACTCGCCGCTGCACGCGCTCGTGCTCGGCTTCACCAGCTCCTCGTACGTCCTCGGCGCCGACGGTGAGCGGGCGCTGTACGAGCGGCTCGCGCCGGTCACCCGGGACATCCCGATCACCGGCACCGCCAGGGCCGCCGTCGCCGGCTTCCGGGCGCTCGGCGCCGAGCGGATCGCGATCGTCAACCCGCCGTGGTTCGACGAGAAGCTCTCCACGCAGGGCAAGGAGTACTTCGAGTCGCAGGGCTTCACCGTGGTCCACCACGGCCCCGTCGGGCTGCCGTCCGAGCAGACCGCGATCACCCCGCAGAACCTGTCGGAGTGGATCCGTACGACCGTCGCCGACGCCCGCCCCGAGGCGATCCTCGTCGCCGGCAACGGCATCCGCGCCGTCGGCACGATCAAGGGCCTGGAGGCCGAGCTCGGCTTCCACGTGCTGACCGCCAACCAGGTCGTCCTGTGGCACGCCCTGCACCTCGCGGGCGCCGCCGCGACCGCCCGTACGATCACCGACTACGGGCACCTCTTCCAGGTCTCTCCCAAGGAAGCGTGAGCGCATGCTGCCCGCCGACGGCTACGTCGCCGAGTTCACCACCCCCGAGGGCGACGTCTACCGCACCCCTCTCGTGTGCTGGCGCGAGGACGGCCCGTACGTCTATGGAGTGACCCTCCACAAGGGCGGGCTGCGCCGGGCCGAGGAGCTCCCCGGATTCACGCGCTACGCCGTCAGGCCGGAGTGCGCCTGCGAGGCGGCCGCGACCACGGCATCCGTGGCGCCGGGCCTCGCCAGGCAGCTCGCGAACCGGTAGGCACGGGGTCCCCACGGCCGGGGACGCAAAGGCCCGCGCCTGCCCCGCCGGCCCGCCCGCTCCCCCGGCTTCCGTCTCCGGGGAGCGGGCGGGCCACCGCGTGCGGGGCGACGGAATACGATCGGGGGCGTTGGCAGCTGCTGATGACAACGAGTCCAGTCGCACTCCACTCGAAGGAGAATCCACATGGCGCAGGTCGCGCTCAAGGGCAACCCCGTAACGGTCGACGGCATCCTGCCCGCGCAGGGCACCGACGCCCCCGCGTTCACCCTGGTCGGTGAGGGTCTCGCGGACAAGTCGCTGAAGGACTTCGCGGGCAAGCGCAAGGTCCTCAACATCTTCCCGAGCGTGGACACCCCGACGTGCGCCGCCTCGGTCCGCGCCTTCAACGCGAAGGCCTCCGAGCTCGACAACACCGTGGTGCTCTGCATCTCCGCCGACCTGCCCTTCGCGCAGGCCCGCTTCTGCGGCGCCGAGGGCCTGGAGAACGTGCAGAACCTCTCCACCTTCCGCGGCCGCGAGTTCCACACCGACTACGGTGTCGCGATCGCCGACGGCGCCCTGGCCGGCCTGACCGCCCGCGCGGTCGTCGTCCTCGACGAGAACGACAAGGTCCTGCACACGGAGCTCGTCAACGAGATCTCCCAGGAGCCGAACTACGAGGCCGCGCTCGCCGTTCTCTGAGCCCCGGCTCCTGCCGTGACGGCCCGCTCCCGGAGCATTCCGGGGGCGGGCCGTCGCCGTTCCGCCCTACGATCCGATCATGGGTACCAACGGTCACCGGAACTCGCGCTCCTCCCTCTCCCTCTGGTCGAAGGACTCCTTCCTGTCGATCGGGTCCGTCGGGTCGTTCATGTCGATCGGCTCGGTCGGGTCCGCGTTCTCGATCGGCTCGGTCGGATCCTTCCTCAGCGTCGGATCGCTGCTGTCGGCCCGCTCGCGCTGGTCCGTCATGGCCTGGCGGTCGGTGCGCGGGGTCATGACCGAGCGCAACCGCCGGCCGGGGCGCCCGGGAGGCGGGGTGTCACGCCGAGAGGGAGACTGAAGGGGTAGCACGGCCGTCTGACAGGGGCGCCTCGCCGGGTGCCCTGGAGGAGTCGTCATGGGCGGTACGGCTGTGGAGAGCCTGCGCGAGCTGCTGCGCGGCGAGGTGACCGGACCTCAGGACGCCGGGTACGACGAGGCCCGGACGGTCTACAACGCGATGATCGACCGGCGGCCCGCGGCGATCGCGCGGTGCGCGGACACGACGGACGTACGGGCCGTGGTGCGCTACGCCCGCGACACCGGCATGGACCTGACGGTGCGCGGCGGCGGCCACAGCGGCGGCGGGCTCTGCCTGGCCGACGGGGCACTGATGCTGGACCTGTCCGGGATGCGCTGGGTGCGGGTGGATCCGGAGACCCGGACGGCCGTGGTCGGCGGCGGCAGCCAGCTCGGCGACCTGGACCACGAGGCGCACGGCCACGGGCTCGCCACGCCCGCCGGGATCATGTCGACGACCGGCGTCGGCGGGCTGACCGTGGGCGGCGGGCACGGATATCTCACCCGGGCGTACGGGCTGACGGCCGACAACCTCCTCGCGGCGGACGTGGTCCTCGCGGACGGCTCGCTCGTGAGGGCCTCGGCGGAGGAACACACCGACCTGTTCTGGGCGTTGCGCGGCGGCGGCGGCAACTTCGGCGTGGTGACGGCCTTCACGTACGCGCTGCATCCGGTGGATACGGTGGGCTTCGGCGTGACCGTGTGGGATCCGGAGCACATCGGCGCGGTGCTGCGCTGGTACCGGGAGTACCTGCCGGCCGCGCCCGAGGAGCTGTACGGCTTCTTCGCGACGCTGACCGTGCCGCCCGGGCCGCCGTTCCCCGAGGAGATCCACCACAAGAAGATGTGCGGCGTGGTGTGGTGCCACACGGGCGCGACCGACGAGGACAGCCTGGCGAAGGCGTTCGCGGACGTCGCCGACCCGGCCCGGCCCGCCTTCCACTTCGCGGCGCCCGTGCCGTATCCGGCGGTCCAGTCGATGTTCGACGGGCTGATCCCGAAGGGGCTCCAGTGGTACTGGCGCGGTGACTTCTTCGACCGGATCACGGACGGCGCGATCGACGTGCACCGGACCTTCCTGGAGAACATCCCGACGGAGCTGTCGACGATGCACCTCTACCCCGTCGACGGCGCCGCCCACCGCCCCGGCCCCATGGACACGGCCTGGGCCTACCGGGACGCGGTCTGGTCCGGCGTGATCGGCGGCATCAGCCCGGAACCGGCGGACGCGGAGGGGATCCGCGACTGGACGGTGAACTACTGGGAGGCGCTGCACCCGCACTCGATGGGCGGCGCGTACGTCAACTTCCTCGGCGCGGACGAGGGCCAGGACCGGGTCCGGGCCACGTACCGCGGGCACTACGACCGGCTGGCCGAGGTGAAGCGGTCGTACGACCCGGACAACGTGTTCCACCACAACCAGAACATCAGGCCGGCGGAGGGCTAGGGGCCGCTACCGGGCCAGGGGCCGTTACCGCACCACGTCCCAGACCTGCTTCTGCAGCCCGTTCGCGTACACCTCGTGCTCGACGAGCTCCAGCTTCTGCGCGTCCTTGTCGGTGGTGCTGAACAGGCGCTTGCCGGCGCCGAGGAGCAGCGGGAAGACCAGCAGGTGGTAGCGGTCGATCAGGCCCGCGTCCGACAGGGCCCGGTTGAGCGACGCGCTGCCGTGCACGATGATCGGCCCGCCCTCGGTCTCCTTCAGCGCGGCGACCTCGTCGACGGACCGCAGGATCGTGGTCTCGCCCCAGTTCGACACCAGGTCGTCGTCGGTGAGGGTGGTGGAGACGACGTACTTCGGCATCTCCTTGTAGTCGGCGAACTCCGGCATGTCCGGCCACACGGCGCTGAACGCCTCGTAGCTCACACGGCCGAGCAGCATCGCCGCGGCCTCCTTCTGCTCCCGTCCCTTGATCTCGAACGCCTCGGGGAGAAACTCCGTGTGCTTGAACGTCCACCCGGAGTTCCGGTAGCCGGGCTCGCCGCCGGGGGCCTCGACGACGCCGTCGAGGGAGACGAAGGCGGAGGTGATGAGGGTACGCATGGGAGTTTCCTCGTTCTCTTCGGTGTCTCGGTCGTGCGCGCTGTTCTCGGAGGTGTAGACGTCAGCCGCGCGGAGAACTCATCGCCCGCCTGAGATATATACTCGAAGAGATCGGATATACACCCCTGGAGGGCGCCATGTCCAAGACCCTGGTCGACATCGACGACGACACGCTCGCCCGCGCCCAGCAGCAGCTCGGCACGAAGACCAAACGGGACACCATCAACCGTGCGCTGAGCATAGCGGCGGCGATCAGCGCGGACGACCGCGCGCGGGCGCTCCAGTGGCTTCGGGAGAACGCCGAGGACTACCTCGACTTCGGCTTCCTGGAGGAACAGGAGCGGTCAGGGCGATGAGCTACCTCGCCGACACATCGGCTGTCTGGCGGCTGCTGCGAGGCAAAGTCGGGTCGCCATGGCCCGAGCTCACCGCGCGCGGGCAGGTGGCGATCTGTCCGCCTGTCGAGGCCGAGCTGATGAGGGGCCTGCGGTCGGGGCGGGACCACGATCCGTTCTTCGCTCACCTGAACCGCGCCTTCACCTGGGTGCCCGCCCCCGACGACCCCTGGCCCGACGTCATGGAGATCCAGGAGGAACTGCTCCGGATCGGCCACCATCGCGGCCCCTCCCCCATGGACATCCTGATCGCACTGACGGCGGAGCAGCATCAACTGACGCTCGTCCACGTCGACGACGACTTCGCCGCCATCGCGAAAGTGCGCCCGGGCCTCTCCGTGCTCCGGCTCGACGTCGCCTGACCCGGTCAGGGCGTGGCGGGGACGGGGGTCAGGAGAGTGGTGCCGTCGTCGCTCGCCTTCGTCCCAAAGGCCCATCCTGGCGGCTGTGCCCCTACCCCGCCACCAGCCTGACCGCCAGGATCACGATCAGCGTGCTCGACGCCAGGGCCGTGGTCAGTCTGCCGCGCGGGCCCGTCAGGGTGCGGGCGAGGAGGGTGCCGCCGGTGGCGAGGAGGAGTTGCCAGGTGGCGGAGGCGAGGAGGGCGGCGAGGACGAAGGCGGTGCGGGCCGGGGGCGTGGCCGGGGCGGCCGGGCCGGTGGCGAGGACCAGGGCGGCGAAGTAGATCACCGTCATGGGGTTGAGCAGCGTGATGCCGAGAAAGGCCAGGTAGGCGCGGCCCGGGGTCAGGGTGGCCGTGCCGTCGTCGCGGGTGGCGAGGCGGCCGGTGCGGTAGGTGCGGACGGCCGTCAGGGCGGCGCGCGCGGCGAGGACGACCAGGACCAGCGCGGAGAGCCGGCGGAGCGGGGTCATCACCGGGGTGAGCAGCGGCACGAGGGCCGAGCCGCCCACGACCGCCAGGAGCGCGTACACGCCGTCGGCCGTGGCGACGCCGAGCGCCGCGCACGCCCCCGTGCGCCAGCCGGTGCGCGCCGTGACGGCGACCAGGTAGGCGCCGACGGCGCCGACGGGGATCGCGATGCCGTAGCCGGCGAGCAGGCCGGCCACCGCCGCGGCGATCACAGGGCGGCGGGGGTCGCTCCTGCGGGGGAGTCGGGCTGCTGCTGTCGGCGGTAGGCCGAGCCGTCCTTCGTACGGGCGAGCTGGCCGCCGATGACGAGGTAGCGGCGCAGGGCCGGGAAGTCCGCGTGCACGGTCTTCAGTGCCTCGTTGACCTCGCGCTCGCTGTAGACGCGGGCCGGCGCGAAGAGCGTGGCGGCGAGGTGGTCGAGCAGGGCGGCGCGGCGGGCGGGCCGGCGCGGGATGGCCTTGAGGCGCCCTTCGGCGGTGAAGAGATCGGCGGTCATGGCACGCAGCTTGGCGCCCGGCCGCTGCCGCCCGCAAAGGAATTTCGCCGGCGGTCAGCTACCGACGATCACGTTCACCGCCTCGTCGATCCTCGGCAGGGCCCGCTGGCCGTTCGCGTGGAAGATCGGCGTCGCCTTCTCCACGAAGGCCCCGAACGCGGCCTCCGACTCCCAGAAGTCGACCACCCGCCAGCCGCCCGTGCCGTCCGGGCCGGCCGCGTGGGCGAGAAAGCCCGGCATGGGCCACCAGTCGGCACTCGTGATCTGCTCGTTGATCCGCTCGTACTGCTCCTTGGTGCCGCCGGGGATCTCGACGGTGACGATCACGGGCATGGTGCACTCCTCATGGACGCGCGGGAGGGGCGGGATACCGACCACCAGCACAGCAGTCGGCACCCCGCCCCGCACCACGGCCACGCCCGAACGGACTACCTCCCCAGCCGGTAGCGGATCTTCTTCACCAGCTCCTTCAGATCCGGCGCCCGCAGCAGGCTGTAGTGGTCCGCGTCCAGCTCGACCACCGTCGGCGGGCGCGTCGACCAGCCGGTCGTGCCCTCCAGGAACGAGTAGTCGTCGCCCTGCGCCTTGAAGATGGTGACCGGGCAGGACACCTGACGCTCGGTCAGCTCCTTGAAGGTGTACGTGAAGTCGAAGGTCTTCTCGACGATCGTGATGATCCGGGCCACCAGCTCCGGGTCGAGCGCCGGGAACTGCACCGTCACGTGCTTCGCGAAGCTCTCCGCGTCCGTCGCCGGCACGTCCGCGAGCGCGCCCGCGAAGACCGAGTACAGGATCTGGGTGAAGCCGGGGTTGTCGTACGAGGCCCCGCCGGCCGCCGACTCCGCGCGCACCTTCGGCGAGCCCGGCGCGATCAGGAACAGGTGCTCGACCTGCTCCCCCGCCGCCTCGAGGAGGTGCGCCGACTCGAAGGCGACGCGCGCGCCGAAGGAGTAGCCCCACAGGGTGTACGGGCCCGAGGGCTGGCGGCGCCGGATGGCGGCGACGTCGGCGGCGGCCATCTCGCGGATCGTGTCGTACGGGGTCTCGCCGCGGTTGATGCCGTGCGCCTGGACGCCGTAGAACGGCCGGTCGATGCCGATCTCCTCCGCGAGGAAGCGGAGGTTCATGGTGTAGCCGCCGAGGCCCGGCCAGCAGTAGACCGGCGACTGGGCGCCGTCCGCGTGCAGCCGGACGAGCCGGGACGCCGGGGTCGCGGCGGCGCCGTCGACGCGGTGGGCGAGCTTCTCGATGGTCGGGCACTCGAAGAGGATCTGGAGCGGCAGCGCGGCGGCCGTTCCCGACTCGCCCGCGAACTCGCGGTTGATCTTCATGATGAGCGCGACCGCGATCAGCGAGTTGCCGCCCGACTCGAAGAAGTCGTCCAGGACGGAGACCGCCCCGACCTCCTCGTACTTCAGCGCCGCCGCCCAGATCTCCGCGAGCCGCTGCTCGGTGCGGGTCCGCGGCAGGACGTGCGGGCGCCCGTGCAGGCCGGCGTTGACGACGGCGAGGTCGGCGAGCGCCTTGGCGTCGACCTTGCCGTTGGCCGAGAGCGGCAGCCGGTCGAGGACGACGACCCGGTTGGGGATCATGTAGTCGGGCAGGTGGTTCACCAGGTCGTCGCGGATCATCTCCGCGGGGCCCTTCATGTGGACGGAGTCCTCGTACATGCCCTCGCTGAGCCGCTGCTCCTCGCTGACCCGGCCGCCGACGAAGAAGTACGAGGGGCCGGTCGGCCGGCCGGCCGCGGCGAGCAGCTCGTCCATGCGGCGGGCGGCGGGCAGCGGGTTGCCGGACATCGAGCTGTAGCCGGAGGACATGAACCCGAGGCCGTGCACCTCCGAGCCGAGCTGGAGCCGCTGGAGGGCGCGGCCGAGGTCGATGTACGAGCGCCAGGACGCGTCCGGGCCGTCCGTGCGGGCGACCACCGTGATGCCGAGCGAGGCCCGGTCGTACACCGCCTGGTTGATCGCGATGACGTGCTTCTTCTCCACCAGGCCGTCGGCGACGCGGATCAGCTCGCCGTTCACGTAGGCGTACTGGCCCGCCTCCAGGTCAGCGATCCGCTCCGGGTGCGCCTGCACGTACAGGTCCACGTCCGGGGCGGTGACCGACTCCTCGTCGTACGGGACCAGTTCGAAGACGGCCAGGTCCGCGCCGTCGTCGGGGTCGCCGCCGCGCAGCGGGCGGATGTCGAGGCCGAGCGGCGGCAGGATCTCCTCGAAGAGGCCGACCATGTGGCCGGTCTCGATCTCCAGGACCTCGCGGATGTTGTTCTTGTAGACCGGCTCGATCGCCTCCCACTTGCCGTGGAAGGCGAAGCGGACCAGCGGGTCGCCCTCCGCCGTACCGGCGCGCATCAGGAAGAGCCGGTGGTGCACCGGGTGGTAGTAGTACGTGCCCGGCTCCAGGCCCGCGACGCCGCGCACCTCCACGTACAGCTGCGTCGCGTACAGCGCGCCCGGCGAGGCGTAGCCGTACTTCGGCAGCAGCCGCTCCTCGCTGAGGAACTGGCCGAACCAGCGCAGGATCTCGCCCAGGTCGGCGGCCGCGAGGGTGCCGATCGCGCGCGAGCCGATGCCCTCGGGGCGGCGGGCCAGCGCGCCGAGGACGTCGGCGCGGGAGACCGGGCCGCCCTCGTAGAAGCGGTAGGTCTTGCGGGCGAAGACGGCGCGGCGGGTCCGCTCGCTCGGCGTGCGGCCGGGCAGTTCGACGACCGGGCGGCCGGCGAGCGCGGACGCGTCGAGGGTGCCCGCGTTGGACAGCTGCGCCTTGACCTGGAGCTTGGACTCCTTGGACTGGTGGTGGGCGCCGTGGTTGCCCTGGTCCATCAGGGCGGCTTCCTTCGGGGAGAGCTCGACGCAGGCGACCAGGTTCTGGAAGCCGGTGCGGGGCTCGTTCTTCACGATGACGGCCGCGTTCTTGACCCAGTCGTGGTTCTCGATGGCGAGCGCGATCTCGTCGAGCTCGACGCGGAAGCCGCGGAGCTTGATCTGGTTGTCGGCGCGGCCGGCGAACTGGACGGTGCCGTCCTCGTTCAGCGTCGCCAGGTCGCCCGTACGGTACAGCCGCTCGCCGGTCTCGCCGGTGATGAACTTCTCGGCCGTGAGCTCGGGCCGGTCCAGGTACCCCCGCGCGACCTGGACGCCGCCGATGCACAGTTCGCCGTCACGTATGTGGAAGCTGGTCTCGTAGGCCGGCCTGCCGATGGGGATCGCGGCCGGGCCGTCGGCGACGGTGGCGCGGTCGACGGTGTGGGAGGAGGCGTTGATGGTGCACTCGGTGGGGCCGTACAGGTTGACCAGTTCCGCGTCGGGCAGCTCGGCGAGGACCTGGACGGCGAGGTTGCGGGAGAGGATCTCGCCGCCCGAGTAGACCCGGCGCAGGGTGGTGCAGGAGCCGAGGCGCTCGGTGTCGACGAGGGCCTGGAGCAGGGTCGGCACGCACTGGAGCATGGTGGCGCCGTGGAGCCGTACGGTGTCGATGAGGCCCTCGGGATCGCGGTAGACCCCGGGCGGACCCATGGCGACCCGGGCGCCGACGGCCGGGGCGAGGATCTCCCACTGGGCGGCGTCGAAGCTCATGGGGGTCTTCTGGACGACGGTCTCGCCGGGGCCGAGCCGGTGCTCGGCGGCCATCCACCGCATCTGGGCGACGATCGAGCGGTGCTCGACCATGACGCCCTTGGGCTTGCCGGTGGAGCCGGAGGTGTAGATGACGTACGCGAGCTGGGACGGCGCCAACTCGGGTTCGGCGATGGGGGCTTCCTCGCCCGCGGTGCGCCAGGCGTGCTGGACGGCGTCCTTGAGGGTGACGACGGTGGTGCCGGGCGGGGCGAGCTCGGTGACGCGCTCGCGGAAGCGTTCCTGGGTGAAGACGATGCGGGCGCCGCTGTCCTCGATCATGTAGCGCAGGCGCTCCTCGGGGTACTCCGGAGAGAGCGGGACGTACGCGCCGCCGGAGAGCACCACACCCCACGTGCCGATCACCAGTTCGAGTGACGGTTCGACGTGGACGCCGACGCGGTGGTCGGCGGCGACGCCGAGGGTGCGGAGGTAGCCGGCGAGGACGGCGGCGCCCTCGTGCAGTTCGCGGAAGGACAGCGTCTCGTCGCCGTAGACGACGGCCGTGTCGTCTGGGCGCCGGGCCGCCTCGTCGTGCAGGAGCCGGTCGAGCGTGGGCATGGGGGTCCCTTCGTCTGCGGGGACGAGGGCGGCGGCAGGGTGCCGGCCGGTGGGGGGTTGTGCCCACCCGTTCCGCCCTGCGGAACGAATGCCCACAACCCCCCGCGCCATGGCGCCCGCGCCCGCCGCCCTCAGCGGTAGATGAGAAGTTCCTGCTCCGTCGCGCCCGTCAGTTCGTAGCGGGTCCGTACCAGCGGGCGTCCCGAGTAGATGCGGATCAAGGTGGCGGCGTCGCCGTGGAAGCGGGCCGGGTCGCGGCCCTCGATGGCGTTGCCGAGGTCGACCTCGCCGCCGCGGTCCGCCAGGGTGCCGACGAGGCGGGGGGTCTCCCGTTTGCGGCTGGTGACGGAGAGCAGCGGCAGGGCCAGGTCGAGGGCGTCGCCGCAGTAGGCGCCGGGTTCGCCGAAGGCCTCCCGTACGTCTCCGGCGTGCACCCACTCGCCGAGGGCGACCGCGTCGAGCCGGCCGTCCTCCCGCTCGGCGATGACCGGCCCGGCCTCGGTGAAGCCGCGCTCCAGCTCGTCGAGGATCCGGCCCAGCGGCCAGTCCTCGCGCTCGGCGACGTCGCAGGCGTTGGCCTCGGGCAGGAACACGCCCTCCTCCAGCCTTCCCTCGACGATCCTGATGAGCGCCGCCGCGCAGTGGGCGAGCACCTGCCGGGCGGTCCAGCCCGGGCAGGCGGTGCGGTTCTCGTACGCCTCCGCCGGCGTGCGGCGCAGCAGCGGCATCAGCAGGTCCCGCTCCGTCTTCAGGAGACGGTCCGGGAGCCACGGGTCACGTGGTGCTTCCTCAAGGCAGTCGGTACACACGCGCGGCCTCAGTAGCGGTAGTGGTCCGGCTTGTACGGGCCCTCGACCGGGACGCCGATGTACGCGGCCTGCTCGGGGCGCAGCTCGGTGAGCTTCACGCCGAGGGCGTCCAGGTGCAGCCGGGCGACCTTCTCGTCGAGGTGCTTCGGCAGCGTGTAGACGCCGACCGGGTACTCGTCCGTCTTCGTGAAGAGCTCGATCTGGGCCAGGGTTTGGTCCGCGAAGGAGTTCGACATCACGAAGGACGGGTGGCCGGTCGCGTTGCCCAGGTTGAGCAGACGGCCCTCCGAGAGGACGATGACGACCTTGCCGTCGGGGAAGGTCCAGGTGTGGACCTGCGGCTTGACCTCGTCCTTCACGATCCCGGGGATCTGCGCGAGGCCGGCCATGTCGATCTCGTTGTCGAAGTGGCCGATGTTGCCGACGATCGCCTGGTGCTTCATGCGGGCGATGTCGGACGCCATGATGATGTCCTTGTTGCCCGTCGTCGTGATGAAGATGTCGGCGGTCTCGACGACCTCCTCCAGGGTGGTGACCTGGTAGCCGTCCATCGCGGCCTGGAGCGCGCAGATGGGGTCGATCTCGGTGACGATGACGCGGGCGCCCTGGCCGCGCAGCGACTCCGCCGAGCCCTTGCCGACGTCGCCGTAACCGCAGACCACGGCGGTCTTGCCGCCGATGAGGACGTCCGTGGCCCGGTTGATGCCGTCGACGAGGGAGTGGCGGCAGCCGTACTTGTTGTCGAACTTCGACTTCGTCACGGCGTCGTTCACGTTGATCGCGGGGAACAGGAGCGCGCCCTCGCGGTGCATCTCGTAGAGGCGGTGGACACCGGTGGTGGTCTCCTCCGTCACGCCACGGATGCCGGACGCGATCGCCGACCAGTCCAGCCCGGTCTTCCCGAGCAGCTCCAGAACGATCCGGAACTCCTCGTTGTCGGCGGTCGACGGGTCCGGCACGGCACCGGCCTTCTGGTACTCGACGCCCTTGTGGACGAGGAGCGTGGCGTCGCCGCCGTCGTCCAGGATCATGTTCGGGCCGTCGGCGCCCGGCCAGGTCAGCGCCTGCTCGGTGCACCACCAGTACTC
>NZ_JBSGIW010000111.1:0-22585 GCF_053605265.1 Streptomyces sp. NPDC003943
CACGGCGTCCAGCATCCGCACGATCCGGTCGCCGACCGCCCGCAGCGCCTCCGAGCCGGGCCCGGACGGCAGCACGAAGCGCAGGCTGAGCGGCTTGCCGTCCTTGCCGAGCGCCTGCGCGGCGGCGTCCACGGCGGCGGGGGCGGCCGGTGCGGCGCTGCCGCGCGGGGCGTAGGCGCCGGCGACCGGCTTGGCCGGGTGCGCCTCGACCTGGGACTGGGCCTCGGTCCTGCCCTGCGGCTTGCCCTCGGTCTTGCCCTCGGTCTTGCCCTCGGTCTTGCCCTGGGAGCCGACGCCGGTGTCGAGGGCCTCGGCCTGGCGGAGCAGGGCGGCGCTCTGGACGGCGGCGGACGGGGCCGGGGCCAGGATGTTGGTGCCGTTCTCGGGGCCGGTGGCGCCGAGCTGCGGGGCGGCGGCCCGGCGGTCGCCGGGCTTGTCGTCACCGACGATGTAGAGGCCCTCGTCGGAGGGGTTGTCGTTCCCCTTCTTGTCGTCCGCCTTCTTGTCGTCCGCCTTCTTCTCCTCGGCCTTCTTCCCCTCGGCCGTGGCTCCCTTGGCGCCCTTCGTGACGGCCTCGCTGCCCGCCTTCGTACCGGCGGCCGGCTTCTTCAGCGCGCCGCCCGGCACCCAGCCGGCGTCGGCGAGCAGTGCCCGCGCCTCCTTGGTGTCCTGCTCGCCGAGCGCGTCGCTGCTGTCGGCGTAGGCGGGCTGGCCGAGCAGGGCCAGGTGGCTGCCCGGGGGCTTGGCCGGCAGGCCGAGCGGCTTGAGGACGGTGTCGGCCAGCTCCTGCCGGTTGATCGCGCGGGCGACCGCGCGGCGCACCCGCTCGTCGGCGAGCGGACCGGACTCCCCGTTGAGGGAGAGCTGGGTGTAGGCGGGCTCCAGGGACTTGCGGACCACGAACTTCGCGAGGCCGCCCTGCTCCGCCGCGTACCGCGCGATGGCCTGCTGGTTCTTCTCCCGGGCGGCCCGCACCTCGGCGGCCTTCTCCTCGTCGGAGCCGTTGGCGAGCGCCCAGGACTTCAGGGCGGCGGCGGGCGTGATCGCGGAGCCGGGCCCGTGGGTGAGGGCCTGCGCACCGCTGCGGCCGGCCCGGGCGTCCCGTACGGCGAGCGCGATCCGCTCGGCGGCGGACCGGTCGATGTCGGCGAGGTCGAGCTTGTCGGCGGCGAGCGCGGTGGCCCGGTCGGCGCGCGGCACGGCGGCCAGGACGAGGGAGTCGAGCTTGGCGGTCTGGCCCCACCAGCGCGGGTTGCGGACGAGGGTGATGGCGCCGGCCGTGCGGTCGATGCCCTTCAGCAGGAACGGTCCTGCGGTGGCGGCGAGGGCGGTGCGGGCGCCGTCGTTGAAGGTGGTCGGGGAGCCCGTCACCTCCTTGGGGTAGAGCGGGGAGAAGAGGGCGCGCCAGTCGGCGTAGGGCTTGCCGAAGGTGACCCGGACCTCCAGGTCGTCCTTGCCCCGCTCGATCTTCTCGATCCGCTCGTAGCCGGCGTTGCGGGCGGTCCAGTAGGCGGAGTCGCGGCCGCTGAGTGCCCGCCACTGGGCGACGAAGTCGGGGGCGCCGATCTCGCGTCCGTTGCTCCACACCGCCTGCTGGTTGAGCTTGTAGAGCACGACCTGCTTGGGCTCGGTCTCGATGACCTGCGCGGACTCCAGGTAGTCCGGGTTGAGCCGGGGCCGGCCGCGCTCGTCGAGGGTGTGCAGGGCGGGCAGCACGGCGCCGGCGACACGGGCGGTGGCGCCGTCGGCGTCGGCCTGGAAGGCGTTGAGCGTGGTGGGCAGCGCGTCGACGGCCCAGCGCAGGGTTCCTCCGTCGGCGACCTTGTCGCGGGTCGCCGGGGCGTCGTCCTGGGCGGCGGCCGGCGGCTCGTCGCCGCTGTCGCCGGAGCTGCATCCGGCCAGCACGGCGAGGGCGAGCACCGCGCTGCCGAGCGTGGCGACGGAGCGGAGCGTGCGGGATCGGGGGCTGCGGAAGCTCGTCCTCCCGCGAGGGGCGCCGACCTGGGCCATGACTTGTACCCCTTCGTCCTGTTTCATGCCATTTGGAGATGATCACACCTATTGCTCATACACTGAAAAGGACGGAGCGGATCCGGTGACGGCGACACGGCGGCACGGCCGGCCAACCCCACTCGTGCGGCTCAATCGCCCGACCGCCGGGGCGCTCCGGACGAGTGGAATCACGTGCACACGGCTTCACAAGCGGGATGTGACGCGCGACACTCGCGTGAGTCCCGCCCTGGCGGAAGTCGCTCGCGGAAGTGAGGGCAACCATGTCCGTTCAGGACGACCTGGCGGCCGTCAAGCGCCGTCTGCAGGACCTGGAGCGCACGGTCGAGGAGCTGGAACACCGCGTCGGGACGGAACGGGGCGCGCCCCGGCCACCGTCCGGGGGCCGCGCCGAGAGCATGGTGACGATCCCTGACGCCCCGTACGACTTCGAGAAGTGGACCGGCACCGACGACGAGGGCCTGGGCGCCCCCGACCGCCACGCGCCGTAGCAGTAGGTCACCGACCGGCCGGACCCCAGGAGGCCCTGTTGGCCACAGGTACCGAACCCCCAGGAACCGGAACGGCGACGGGGGTGCGCTCCCCGGGGCGCGCCTCCCTCGCCGCTCGCCATCTGCGCACCGACCGCTGGTGGCTGGCACCGGCCGCCACCGCCGCCGGACTCCTCGCCTTCGTCGCCTACTCGACCTGGCGGGCCTTCGCGAACGCGCACTACTACCACGCGCCCTACGTCTCGCCGTTCTATTCGCCGTGCCTCGCGGACAACTGCGTCCCGATGCGCGGCGGGCCCAACTGGGCGCTCTTCGGCAGCTGGTGGGGCCTCTCCCCCGCCCTGCTGATCCTGATCTTCCCGCTCGGCTTCCGGCTGACCTGCTACTACTACCGGAAGGCGTACTACCGGGGCTTCTGGGCCTCTCCCCCGGCCTGCGCGGTCGCCGAACCGCACCGCGCGTACAGCGGCGAGACCCGCTTGCCGCTGATCCTGCAGAACGTCCACCGCTACTTCTTCTACCTGGCGCTGCCGGTCGCCGGCGTCCTCACCTACGACACCGTGCTGACCTTCCGGGACGAGCACTACGCCTGGGGCCACGCCGGGCTCGGGACGCTCGTCTTCCTCGTCAACATCGTGCTGATCTGGGCGTACACGCTCTCCTGCCACTCCTGCCGGCACGTCATCGGCGGCCGGCTGCGGCACTTCTCGAAGCATCCCGTCCGCTACCGGCTGTGGACCTGGGTGGGCCGGCTGAACCACCGGCACATGCTGCTCGCCTGGTCCTCCCTGATCAGCGTCGCGGTCTGCGACCTGTACGTGTACCTGCTCGCCACCGGCGCGTTCGACGACCCGAGGTTCTTCTGACATGACTTCTGTGGAACGGCAGCGGTGGGACGTGATCGTGGTCGGCGCCGGCGGCGCCGGGCTGCGCGCGGCGATCGAGGCACGGCGCCGGGGTGCCCGTACCGCCGTCATCTGCAAGTCCCTCTTCGGCAAGGCGCACACGGTGATGGCCGAGGGCGGCATCGCCGCGTCCATGGCCAACGCCAACCCGCACGACACCTGGCAGACCCACTTCCGCGACACCATGCGCGGCGGCAAGTTCCTCAACCAGTGGCGGATGGCCGAGCTGCACGCCCAGGAGGCGCCCGAGCGGGTGTGGGAGCTGGAGACCTGGGGCGCGCTCTTCGACCGCACGCCGGACGGGCGGATCTCGCAGCGCAACTTCGGCGGCCACGAGTACCCGCGGCTCGCGCACGTCGGCGACCGCACCGGCCTGGAGCTGATCCGCACCCTCCAGCAGAAGATCGTCTCGCTCCAGCAGGAGGACCACCGGGCGACCGGCGACTACGAGAGCGGCCTGAAGGTCTTCCAGGAGTGCACGGTCACCCGCATCCTCCAGGACGCAGCGGGGCGGGTCGCGGGGGTCTTCTGCTACGAGCGTGAGTCCGGGCGCTTCTTCGTGCTCGAAGCGCCCGCGGTCGTCCTCGCGACCGGCGGCATCGGCAAGTCGTTCAAGGTGACGTCCAACTCCTGGGAGTACACGGGCGACGGGCACGCCCTCGCGCTGCTCGCCGGGGCGCCGCTGGTGAACATGGAGTTCGTGCAGTTCCATCCGACCGGGATGGTCTGGCCGCCGTCGGTGAAGGGGATCCTGGTCACCGAGTCGGTGCGCGGCGACGGCGGGGTGCTGCGCAACTCCGAGGGCAAGCGGTTCATGTTCGACTACGTCCCCGACGTCTTCAAGGAGAAGTACGCGCAGTCGGAGGACGAGGGCGACCGCTGGTACGAGGACCCGGACCACAACCGGCGCCCGCCCGAGCTGCTGCCGCGCGACGAGGTGGCCCGGGCGATCAACGCCGAGGTCAAGGCGGGGCGCGGCTCCCCGCACGGCGGGGTGTTCCTCGACGTGTCGACGCGGATGCCGGCGGAGGTGATCCGGCGCCGGCTGCCGTCGATGTACCACCAGTTCAAGGAACTGGCGGACGTCGACATCACGGCCGAGCCGATGGAGGTCGGGCCGACCTGCCACTACGTGATGGGCGGCGTCGCCGTCGACTCGGAGACGGCGGCCGCGGTCGGCGTCCCCGGGCTCTTCGCGGCGGGCGAGGTCGCCGGCGGCATGCACGGCTCGAACCGGCTGGGCGGGAACTCGCTGTCCGACCTCCTGGTCTTCGGGCGCCGGGCCGGACTGCACGCGGCGGAGTACGCGGCGGCGGCGGGAGCGGTGGACGCGGGCGAGGACGGGGTGGCCGCGGCGCGCACGGAGGCGCTCGCCCCGTTCGACGGCGGCGCCTTCGGTGACGCCGCCGAGAACCCGTACGCCCTCCACCAGGAGCTCCAGCAGACGATGAACGACCTCGTCGGCATCATCCGGCGGGAGGGCGAGATGGCCGAGGCCCTGGAACGCATCGCCGCGCTGCGCGAGCGGACGGGCCGGGTCGCCGTCGAGGGCCACCGCCAGTTCAACCCCGGCTGGCACCTCGCCCTCGACCTGCGCAACATGCTCCTGGTGAGCGAGTGCGTGGCCCGCGCCGCCCTGGAACGCACCGAGTCCCGCGGCGGCCACACCCGCGAGGACCACCCGTCGATGGACCGCGCCTGGCGCCCGGTGAACCTGCTGTGCAAGGCCGCCGAGGACGGGATCGGCCTGGAGCGGGTGCGCACGGAGCCGATCCGCGCGGACCTGCTCGCGCTCTTCGAGAAGGAGGAGCTGGCCAAGTACCTCGCCGAGGAGGAGCTGGAGTCATGAGTACGTACGAGGCACGGTTCCGGATCTGGCGGGGCGACGCCGACGGCGGCGGCCTGACCGACTACGCGGTCGAGGTCCACGACGGCGAGGTCGTCCTCGACATCGTCCATCGCCTCCAGGCCACCCAGGCCCCCGACCTGGCCGTCCGCTGGAACTGCAAGGCCGGCAAGTGCGGCTCCTGCTCGGCCGAGATCAACGGGCGTCCCCGGCTGCTGTGCATGACCCGCATGTCGGTCTTCGCCCGCGACGAGACCGTCACCATCACCCCGATGCGCGCCTTCCCGGTCATCCGCGACCTGGTCACCGACGTGTCCTTCAACTACACGAAGGCCCGCGAGATCCCGGCCTTCGTCCCGCCCGCCGGCCTCGCGCCCGGCGAGTACCGGATGCGGCAGGAGGACGTCGACCGCTCGCAGGAGTTCCGCAAGTGCATCGAGTGCTTCCTCTGCCAGAACACCTGCCACGTGGTCCGCGACCACGAGGAGAACAAGGCCGTCTTCGCCGGCCCCCGCTTCCTCATGCGCATCGCCGAACTCGACATGCACCCCCTCGACGCGGCGGCCGACTCCGGCCTCGACCGCCGCCGCACCGCCCAGGACGAGCACGGCCTCGGCTACTGCAACATCACCAAGTGCTGCACCGAGGTGTGCCCGGAGGACATCCGCATCACCGACAACGCGCTGATCCCGATGAAGGAGCGGGTGGTGGACCGCAAGTACGACCCGGTGGTGTGGCTGGGGAACAAGATCCGGCGGCGGAAGGCATGAGCCGGGACCGAGCCGCGCCCGGGGACGCCTGACCCGGGCGCAGGTCAAGGGGGGGCACGCGTCGCGTTCTGTGCGACCCGTCGGTCAATTTGGCATGCCCACGTAACGCGACTAGTGGACCGCACCTCCACTTCGAGATCCGGATCGGCGGGGTGAAGCACTGCCCGCAGCCGCTGCTCCTCGCTCTGTACGACGGCGTGACGCCTCCTGCGCCGAGCACCCTCCCCACCAGCGGCTGTTCCTACTGACCGACCGGCCGCGCCCGGGCCGGGGGCAGCCGACGTCCCCGGCTCCGGGCCGGCTCCGGAGCAGCCCTAGCGCGCGGGCCCCCAGCCCTCCCGGTAGGCCGTCCAGTCGCCCTCCCGCGCCGCGAAGTCCACGTACAGCGCAAGGCCGAAGCGCTCGCGGTCCGGATCCGTGCGTCCGAGGCCCAGTCGGGCGCCCCTGACGGCGGCGGTGACGGTCTCGGCCGACTCGTGGTGGCCGAGGTCGTCCTCGTGGAAGAAGGGCAGTCCGATGAGCAGGTCGGTCCGCTCGGGGGTCACCTCCAGGGCGAGTGCGGTCTGCTGGGCGACGTAGCCGCCGTACAAACCCTCCAGCGGCATCCAGGTGTCGTACGACATCACCGCGATCTGGTCGACGCGCCGGGCGACCTGGCCGAAGAATGCCTGCGACCACCACTTCTCGCTGCCGTCGCCGACACGGCCGAGGACGGAGTGCGCGGCCGGCAGCGGGTCTATCTGGTGGGCGGCGACCGACAGCGTCGCCCTGCGGGCCCGGGTCAGCTCGCCCAGGCCGTCGAGCAGCGACAGGTAGTGCCGGTCGCCGGAGTGCAGCGGCTCCAGGTCGAAGTGGACCCCGTCGAAGCCCGCGTCGAGCACCTGCCGAGCCGAGCCGACCACGGCGGCCCGCGAGCCGGCGTCCTCCAGGCGCAGCCCGACCGGCCCCTCGCTGGCGACGATGTCGCCCAGCCAGGCGTGCACCCGTATGCCCGGCATCGTGCGGTGCACGGCGTCGATCAGCCGCCGGGCCCGGGGGTAGCGGCTCGGCGGCAGGGTGCCGTCATGTTCGAGGGGACCGGCGTGCACATACAGGTCGCGTATGCCCGTCCCCTTGATCCGCGTGGCGAACGCGGCCAGGTCGACGTCCTTCTTCCGGCCGTCGACCCAGGCGTGGCCGAGCCAGATGGCATCCTTGCCGCGGGACTTCGTGCCTTCGCGCGGGTCGCCGGCGTAGTTCATCCGCAGCGCCGTGCCCGCTGCCAGCACCGGCACGACGAGCAGGAGGACGAGTCCGAGGGCGAACCAGCGTCCCCGTCGCCACACGCGCTTCCATCGACCGTTCCCTCGATCGTCGTTCAACCGGGCCCCCGAGACTCGTCGCGTCGCCGCTCACCGATCACTCACTGCGACCACCGTAGCGACGGTCACCGACAGTCACATCCCTGTGGACAACCGCATGTGGACAACCACATGCGGAGAAACGGTTTCCGCACGCTCCGGCCGCCACCCCAACCCGGCCCGGTCGCGGGGCCGCAATCCCGGACATAGCCTCCCTTCTGTGACGCGAAGAGCCACCCGGGCGCTGCTGTCGGTCCTCGTGGCGGCGTGGTGGCTGGTCGTGCCGGGTACGCACGGCGCCCACGCCGCCGGCCTGGCCGCGCGTCCGTCCGCGCACCTGGCCGCCGAGGGCGCCGTTCCGGACGCCACAAGCGGCACGTATCTGATCCTGCCGGTGGCCGTCCTCGCCGGCGCGGCCGTGTTCGCCGGGTACGCGTACGTCCGGCGGCGGCGCAGGACCGCGACGCGGACCACGCCCGGCGGCGGGCGCTGGGGCGGGGCCGCGGCCGGCGGCGCCGGCTGGGGGACGCCGCACGGGCCGCCGGCGACGCCCCTGATCGCGCTCGACCGGCGGACGCGGCAGGCGCTCCTCGCCACGGACGACGCCGTACGGACCAGCGAGGCGGAGCTGGGCTTCGCGACGGCCCGGTCCGGCGACGGGCCGGCGAAACCGTTCACCGAGGCCGTGGCGCACGCGCGGGACGAGCTCACGGCCGCGTTCCGGCTGCGGCAGCAGCTCGACGACGCCGAGCCCGAGGACGACGCGACCCGGCGGGCCATGCTGGAGGAGATCCTTCAGCGGTGCGCCGACGCGGACGCCCGGCTCGACTCCGAGGCCGCCGCCTTCGACCGGCTGCGCGCCCTCGAACGCACCGCGCCCGAGGCGCTGGCCGCCGTCGAGATCCTGCTCCGCGAGCAGACCGGCGCGGTCACCACGGCGGAGGCGGCCCTGACGGCGATGCGCGAGCGGTACGCCGAGTCGGCGGCAGCCCCGGTCTCCGGCAACGTCGAACAGGCCAAGGACCGGCTGGCGTTCGCCGCCGCCCACGTCGACCGGGCCCACCAGGACCTCGACCAGGGCGACCACTCCGCCGCAGCCGCGCGGATCCGGGCCGCCGAGAGCGCCGTCGACCAGTCCACCCGGCTCACCCGGGCGGTCGACCGGCGCGCCCAGGAGCTCGCCGAGGCGGTCGGCAAGCTGACCGCGGCACTCACCGACACCGAGACCGACCTCGCCGAGGCCCGCGCACTGCTCCCCGACAGCGGCGAGCCGTCCCCAACGGACGCCGGCGGGCCGCTCACGGACGCCGGCGGGCCGCCATCCGATGCCCGAGGCCCGGTCTCGCGCATCGGCGAGCGGCCCACCGGCACCGGAGGCCGGGCCAGGCACGGCGGCGAGCGGCCCACCGGCACCGAGGGCCGGACCACGCACGGCGGCAAGCCACCCACCGACACCGGAGGCCGGACCACGCACGGCGGCAAGCCACCCACCGACACCGGAGGCCGGACCACGCACGCCCGCGCCCACCTCGCCGACGCCCGGGGACGGGCGGCCGACACCAGGGGCCAGGCCACGGACGCCCGTGCCGACCTCGCCGACGCCCGGGGAAGGGCGCCCGACACCGGGAAACCGGCCACCGGCACCGGACGCCGGGCCACGGACGGCGGCGCCAGTCTCGGCGACGCTCGCAGGCCGCTCACGGACACCGGGAAGCCGCC
Organism: Streptomyces sp. NPDC003943; assembly: GCF_053605265.1. Lineage (NCBI taxonomy): Bacteria > Bacillati > Actinomycetota > Actinomycetes > Kitasatosporales > Streptomycetaceae > Streptomyces > Streptomyces sp. NPDC003943. Next base: position 9,082 of record NZ_JBSGIW010000111.1, read on the forward strand.
CGCCGACACCGGCGCCGACCTCGCCGAGGCCCCGGGGCGGGTGCCTGGCACCGGGGAGCCGGCCGCCGACGCCCGTGGGCTGCTGCTCCCCTACACCGGGGAGGACGTGCCGTCCAGGGACCTGCCGCCCGCGGACCCTCGGGTCACGGAGCTGCGGAGCCGGATCGGCCGGGCCGAGTCCGTGCTCATGGGCGTCCGGGACGCCATGGACTCCGGACGCTACGACCCGCTCGACGCGCTGCGCCGGGCCGAGGAGGCCGACACCGCGCTCGACCAGGCCCTGGCGGGCGCCCGGCGCGCCCGCGCGCTCCTGGACCGGGCCCTGCTGACCGCCCGGTCCGCGACCGGCGCCGCCGACACCTACGTCACCACCCACCGCGGCGCGGTCGGCGCCGAGGCCCGCACCCGCCTGGCCGAGGCCCGGCGCCGCCTGGACGAGGCCGTCGCCCGCACCGACGACGACCCGGCGTCCGCCCTCGCCGAGGCCCAGCGAGCCGACGCCCTCGCCCGCCGCGCCCAGGACCTCGCCGAACAGGACGTACGCCGGTACGGCAACCCCGACGGCCTCGGCGGCGCGGCCGACGACGCCCCGGGCTCCGGAGCCGACGGGCTCGGCGGCGCGGTGCTCGGCGGCATCGTCCTCGACGCCGGTCCCGCCGCCTTCGGCGGCCCGGCGACGCGCGGCCGCCTCTGACGCCGCCCGCCGCACGCCGCACGCCGCTCAGAACATGCTGAGCAGCTGGTCGACCGTCGGTTCGCCGGCCCCGTCCCCGTCCGGCAGCGCCAGTTCGAACCACACCGTCTTGCCCCGCGGAGTGCGCCGCGAGCCCCAGGCCGCGCTGAGCAGACCGACCAGCTGCAGTCCACGGCCGCCCTCGTCGGTGTCCTTGGCCCGGCGCCGCCGGGGCTGGACCAGGCCCGAATCCCACACCTCGCAGACCAGGGTGCGGTCGCGCAGCAGCCGCAGCCGGATCTCGCCCTCGCCGTAGCGCAGGGCGTTGGTGACGAGCTCGCTGACGAGCAGTTCGACGGTGTCGACGAGCGGTTCGAGCTCCCAGGCGATGAGCTGGGCGCGGGCCAGTTCGCGGGCGCGGCCGACCGAACGCGGCTCGCGGGGCAGCTGCCAGTCGCCCACGGCCTCGCTGGGCAGGCCCTGGATCCGCGCCATGAGCAGGGCGATGTCGTCCTCGCCGTGCCGGGTGTCGAGGGTGGTCAGGACGTGGTCGCAGACGTCCTCGAGGGGCCGGTTGGGCTTGGCGAGGGCGTTGCGGAAGGCGCTCAGGCCCTCGTCCAGCGGATGGTCGCGGGACTCGACGAGCCCGTCGGTGTAGAGCGCGAGCAGCGCGCCCTCGGGGAGTTCGACGGTGACCTCCTCGAAGGGCTCGCCGCCGACGCCGAGCGGCATCCCGGGCGGTACGTCGAGGAGCCGCGCCTCCTGGCCGGGTTCGACGAGCACGGGCGGGAGATGGCCCGCGTTGGCGAACGTACATCGCCGGGTGACCGGGTCGTAGACCGCGTAGACGCAGGTGGCGAGGTACACCTCGGAGAGTTCCGGGCCGCGTGCCTTGTGGTGCGCGCGGGCGGACTGCTGGGCGCCGACCGGGGCGCCGAGGCCGCGGGCGATCTCGTCGAGGTGGGAGAGGACTTCGGCGGGTTCGAGGTCGAGCTGGGCCAGGGTGCGGACGGCGGTGCGCAGTTCGCCCATGGCGACGGCGGCGCGCAGGCCGCGGCCCATCACGTCGCCGATGACCAGGGCGGTGCGGTGGCCGGGGAGTTCGATGACGTCGAACCAGTCGCCGCCGACCTCGGAGCCGACGGTGCCGGGGAGATAGCGGCAGGCGATGTCGAGTCCGGCGGCCTCGGGGTCGCCGGGCGGCAGCAGGCTGCGCTGGAGGATGAGGGCCCGCTCGTGCTCGCGCCGGTAGAGGCGGGCGTTGTCGATGCAGACGGCGGCGCGGGCGGCGAGTTCGACGGCGAGGGCGCGGTCGCGTTCGCCGAAGGGTTCGCTGCCCTTGGCGCGGGAGAACTGGACGAGTCCCACGACGGTGTCGTGGGCGACCATCGGCACGACCAGGGTGGACTGGACGAGGCTGCCCTCAGGCCCCGGCACGGTGTGGACCCGGCCGGTGCGCAGGGCGCCGGCGCAGGGCGAGTTGAAGGCGAAGCGGTGCACGGAGCCGACCTCGACGGGGCCGGTGTCGCAGCACACGTCACCGAGCAGCGGCGCGGCGGCCGCGCCCGAGCCGGTCGCCGGGTCGACGGCCCGGCCGGTACCCGTACCGACGCCCGAAGCGACGCCCGAGCCGGTGGCCGAGTCGACGGCCCGGCCGGTACCCGCGCCGACGCCCGAGCCGGTCGCCGAGTCGACGGCCCGGCCGGTGCCCGCGCCCGCTCCCGCGCTGGTGGACTGCGGTTCTCCCGCGCGCGGTTCGGTGCGCTGCTCCGTGCGCGGCTCCGTGCGCGGCTCCGTGCGCGGCTTGCCGACGCGTACGGCGGGGGCGTCGGCGATCGCGCTCGCGACGGCCACCCGGCGGACCTCGGCGCTGCCCGCTCCGTACCCGACGTCGTGCGAGCTGCCCCAGCGGCCCGGCGGGGCCTCGTCACCGGTGAGCAGCCCCTGGTAGAGGTCGACGGCGGCGAGGTCGCAGAAGCCGGGGACGGCGACGTCGAGGAGTGCCCGGGCGGTGGCCTCCAGGTCGAGGGTGTTCCCTATGCGCGCGCCGGCCTCGTTGAGCAGGGCGAGGTTGCGGCGGGCGCTGGCGGCCTCGCGGGCCGCGTTGTAGCGGCGGGTGACGTCGATGCCGAGGCCGGCGACGCCGATGGGGCGGCCGGTGCCGCTGTGCACCCGGTAGAGGTTGATGGACCAGTGGCGGCGGTCCTTGGCGCCGGGCGCGGCTCCGACGATCTCCAGGTCGGTGACGGACTCGCCGGTGTCCAGGACCTTGCGGAGCGCGGTGTTCAGCCGCTCGGCCTCGGGACGGGGCAGGTAGTCGTCCACGGTCCGGCCGCGGTGGTCGTCGGCGGAGCCGCCGAAGACGGTGGCGAAGCGCCGGTTGGCGCGCTTCACGGTGAGGTCGGTGCCGAAGAGGAGGAAACCGAACGGGGATTGACCGAAAATGGCCTGCGAGGCGGCGAGGTCGGTCTCGATGCGGCGCAGCGCGCGGACGTCGACGACGATGCACAGCGCGGCCCGTTCGCCGCTCTGGGTCTCGCTCGGCATCACGTACATCTCGGCGATGCCGTGGGGTCTGCCGTCGCCCCGCCCGCCCTGCTCACCCGGCATCCGGAACGGGACGAGACCCGTCCACTCCTTGCCGTCGAGGATCTCGCGGACCTTGCGATGGCCCCGCTCGCGCAGGTCGGGCGGCATGAAGGCGTCGACCGGATCCTTGCCCCTGGCCTCCTCGGCGGTCACCCCGAAGAGTTCGACGGCGCGCCTGCTCCACTGGTCGACCAGCCCGTCGGGACCGATCGAGAAGGAGGCGACCCGGATGAAGTCATAGATCGACCCGGGCGGGCTGCTCTGCCACACGACACCGCTCGCCGTCTCAGGTATCTCGCTCACGCGACCGTCCCCTCCAGCTCACCGCACCGGACCGGCCATGTGCGCAGTATTCAGCACCAAGGCCCTGGTCGGCACGACGTTCACGATCACAGGGTGGTCTCGTTCGTTTCCGGCCGAGGCCCGCTGATCGTCGTCCCACCCTGTTTACTCACCAGGGAGGGCGAGCTCGAACCACACGGTTTTCCCCGTCCTGCCCGTGCGGGTGCCCCAGCGGCGCGCGGAACAGGCCACGAGCTGGAGCCCGCGGCCGCCTTCGTCGTCAGGCCCGGCGGGGCGCTCGGTGGGCTTGTCCGGAAGCGGATCGGAGACCTCCACGAGGAGCGCGGGGTCGCGCCCGACACCGTCTCCGGCCGGCCCGCGGAGCACCAGGCGGACGCCGATGGGCCCGGAGGCGTACCGCAGCGAGTTCGTGACCAGCTCGCTGACCAGGAGGACGGTGACGTCCCCGATCACCGCGTCGAGCTGCCAGGCCCGCAGGGTGTCCCGTACCGCGTGACGGGCCGTGCGCACGGCGTTGGCCTCCGCCGGGAAGTGCCACTCGGCGCGGTCGCCTTCGGTGTCGATCACGGGGCCCACGTCCTATTTCGGGGGGTTAATCACGACATACCCGATATTCGGAGTGGGATATCGCGCCGGTTGAGCCCATCGGCGCACGGTGGCACGAACGGCGTACGGGTCAGCCGCGGGCGCCGTCACCGGGCGCGGAGCGGTGCCCGGGGACCTCGGACTCGGCGGGCGACGCGGGGGCCTAGGACCCGGCAGGCCGGGCGGGGACCTAGGACCCGGCAGGCCGGGCGGGAGCCTCGGACTCGGTGGGCGACCCGGGAGCCTAGGACTCGGCAGGCCGAATGGGAGCCTCGGGCGTCGCGGGCAGCAGGCGGGCGGCCTCGGCCACGGCGGGGCGGTCGGCGTCGATCCAGTCGACGGAGTCGAGCTCGTGGCGGGCCAGCCAGCGCAGCTCGTCGTGGTCCTCGAGGGGCTCGGGCCGCGGCTCGCCGGCACGGAGGCGGACGGTCCAGACCCACAGGACGTAGCCGGGCTTCAGCGGCCACTCGCCGGGGATGCGCGCGCCGGTCTCGGTCTCGACGCCGAGCTCCTCGCGCAATTCCCGGACCAGGGCCTCCTCCGGACTCTCTCCCGGCTCCAGCTTGCCGCCGGGGAGCTCCCAGCGGCCGGCCAGCTCGACCGGCGCGCTGCGGCGCGCGGCGAGCAGCCGGCCCTGGTCGTAGAGGGCCCCGGCGACGACCACGACGGGGTCGGTGCGGTGATCAGTCGTCATGGGCCGGAGCGTAACGCGGCACCGGCCCGGGCCCGACAGGTCAGAGCGCGGGCTGACCGATGCGCTCGACCCAGTAGATCTGCTTGTGCCCGCGGTCGTCGAGGCTGTCGGCGATCCGCTGGGCCTCGTCCTCGGTCGCGTACCGGCCGACGCGGTAGCGGTTGCCGTTGTCGTCCTGCCTCATGACCAGCCAGGCCAGGTCGGCGTTGTCGCTCATCGGACTCATCGGACTTCCCCCTCCGCCGGTCCGACCGTGTCTAACGATCTCCCGGAAATCGCAATGCGCATATGCCCGAGCTTACGCCCGACCTTTACACAGTGGATACGGGTTTTCACGAAGAGGTATGTATCTGGCCAGTAACAAGCGGCGAGACGGCCGAACACCGACCCAAATCGCAGCAAACGGGGGATGTCAGCGCACCGGCAGGTGGTACGCGATCTTGTAGCGGTCGGCGGGGATGACGACGTCCGCGGTCTCGACCGCGCGCCCCGAGGCGTAGAAGGTCCGCTCGATCACCATCACCACGTGCCCGGGCACGCCGCCGAGCGTCAGCAGCTCCTCCGCGAGCCCGGGCCGGGCGGTGACCTCCTCCACGACGTTGTCCACGACGACGTCGATCGCGGCCATCCGCTCGACGACCCCGCAACCGCCCAGCGGTCCCTCCTCCGGCAGCATCACCGGCGTGCGGCCGGTGACGGCGAGCGGCTCCCAGGAGGTGGAGAGCATCATCGGCTCGCCGCCCTCCCGGTACACGTACCGCGTGCGCATCACCCGCTCCCCCGCCGGGATGCCGAGCCGGTCGGCGACCTCCGCGCCGGCCGCCTCCTGCTCGCTGCTCGACTCCCAGGCGCCGCGCGCCCCTTCGGCGGCCTGCTCCTGCCGGAAGGGGCTGGCCCCGGACGCCGGCCGGTAGCCGGAGCGGGCGATCCGGCGCGGCACGGGCCGCTCGCGCACGTACGTCCCGGAACCGGAGCGCCCCTCGACCAGACCCTCGGCCATGAGGACCTTGCGCGCCTCCAGTGCGACGGTGTCCGACACCCCGTACTCCTCGCGGATGCGCGCCTGCGAGGGGAGACGGGTGTGCGGGGGAAGCGAGCCGTTGGCGATCTTCTCGCGAAGGTCGCTCGCCACACGCAGATAGGCCGGCTGCTCACCGAACGTCACAGGACACTCCCCTCAGCTTGACTGTGAGCTACAGCGTCGCAACCGAGGGTGCACACCCGCAAGCATGGGCCAGAGTTTCACCCGAAGTGATGATTTGCCTTTACGTGAGCCCTTACCGCAGGTATAGCCACCGAACGCCCGTCGGAATCCTCGCCGTTGGCTCTCGCTCAGACCTTCTTGCTGCCACTGTCGCCGTCACTGCCGGAGCCACCGTCACTGCCGGAGCCGCCGTCACTGCCACTGTCGCCGCCGTCGCTGCTGTCGCTGCCCTGCGGGACGGGCGTGAGGCCGAGCGCCGAGCGGGAGTCCTTGTCCAGGTCCGTCGAGAGCGCGTCGTACGCCTCGTCGTAGACCTCCCAGAAGGCGTCCGCGTCCTTCGCCGTCGCGAGCTTCTGCCACTTGCGCGCGGCCGCGTCCAGCTTGTCCGCCAGCTGTCCGACGGGCTTGGCGGACTCGGCCGGCCAGGCGTGGCCGCGCAGGCCGTCACCGGCCGTGGTGACGGCCTGGTGCACCTTCTGCGCCCACGCCTTGTTGGCCTCCAGGTCGTCGTCCGCGTCCTCCTCCGGCTCGTCGAAGACGGCGTCGTCGACCGGGTTCATGGTCTTGAGGAAGTGCAGCTGGTGCGGGTCGAGCGTGCTGGCGTCGCTGCGCAGGGAGGTGGTGAAGGGCTCCTCCTCGGTGGCGAGCGCGCACGTCACCGTGCGGTCGCCGATCCGCCAACTCTGCTTGCTGGGCAGGTAGTAGTAGGTCACCGCCGCCTCGGGGACGGCCCAGGTGTCCATCGCGTACGCGTTGTTGATCCGCTCGCAGCGGCTCTCGGCGATCTTGTCGATCGCGTCCTCGCCGGGCCACTTGGTGAAGCCCGTGACCTTGAAGCCGCCGGTGACCTCGCCCTCGTGCGGCTTGGTGCAGGCGACGGTCTTCACGTCGGTCGTGTACGCCTCCAGCTTGCCGTCGACCTTGAAACAGTCGCCCTTCTGCAGGTCGAACGGCGACTGCTGGGCGGCGGCCTCGTCCATGCCCTTCTTGAAGTCCCGCCAGGCGTCGGCGAAACCGCCGCTCGCGATGCCGAGGGCCATCAGGAGGCAGGCGACGGAGGAGAGCACGATGCCGGCGACGGCCAGGCCCTTGCCCTTCTGCTGCTTCTTCTTGATCTGCGGCAGCGCGATCAGGCCGAAGACGAGGCCGAGCGGCGGCAGGCAGCACACGATGCCGGAGACGAGCGACGCGACCGCGAGCCCGTTGGTGCCGGGCCGCGGCGCCCCGTACGGGCCAAGGCCGCCGGGACCGCCGGGCACGCCCCCGGGGCCGTACGGTCCGGGCAGCGGCGAGGCGTACGGGCCCGGGGCGGCGTACGGTCCCGGCACCGGCCCCGGACCGAACCCCTGCCCTGCCCCCTGACCGAATCCCTGCCCGGCCCCCTGTTCAGGCCCCTGCCCGGCCCCCTGACCGGGTCCCTGACCAGGCGCAGGCCATTCCTGGCGCGGCGGCTGCGGAGGCTGCTGCGGGGCCGGGAAATCCTGGGGCGACTGGGAGGGATCCACGAGTACGGTGCTCCTGTTTGGGGCGGGATTCGGCACGGATTCGGAGAATCGGCACGGGTTCTCGGCACCGATTCAGAGAATCGAACGGGCGCGCGCATCGTACGTGGTCCGGGGACGGGGGCGGTATGCGGGTCTCGACGGTACGTGCGGTCAACCGGCTGACGGCGCGCTGGGCCGACGCCCTGCCCTCCGGCGGCCAGGACACCGTGCTGTCCGCGACCGGAGTCTGGCCGCTGCTCGCCTTCCTGGCGGACGGCGCCGACGGCCCTGCCCGCGGCGAACTCGAGGACGCCCTCGGCATGCCGGCCGGCCCGGCGGCGCGGGCGGCGCGCGAACTGCTCGCGGGACTCGGCCGGATGCGCGGCGTCGGCTCGGCGATCGGCCTGTGGACCCGCCCGCGGGTGGCGCTGCGCGCGGACTGGGCCGCGGGCCTGCCGGACGCGACGCTCGGCCGGCTCGGCGCGGGCGACGAGGCCGACCAGGCGCTCCTGGACGCGTGGGCGGCGGAGCGCACCGGCGGCCTGATCCCGGCGATGCCGGTCACCGTCGACGAGGACACGGAACTGGTCCTGGCCGCCGCGCAGGCCGTACGGACGAACTGGCTGCGGCCCTTCCGGGAGGGCGGCTTGTTTCCCGAGTACGGTCCGTGGGCCGGGCGCGAACTGGCCGGGCTGCACCGCAGGACGGCGCTCCTCGACCGGGTCGGCGTGGCCGAGACGGCCACGGGCCCGCTGACGGTGCTGAAGGTCCTCGGCGACACCGGCGTCGACGTGCACCTGCTGCTCGGCCCGGAGGAGGCGGCCCCAGGCGCGGTGCTGCGGGCCGGGCTCGACGTCCTGGCCGGCACCTTCCGGGCCGTGCCCGGCGCCCTGCTGCCGCTGGGCGAGGCGGGCCCGGGCCTGAACATACGCAACGTACGCAGCACCCGGCCGGACCCGTGCCTCTCGGTCTCCACCTCGCCCTTCTCGCTCACCGCCCAGCACGATCTGACCGCGCTGCACGAGGTGTTCGGCCTGACGACCGCGCGGGACGGCACCCGCGGCCACTTCCCGGGTGTCGCCGACAAGCCGCCGCTCTACGTCCAGCAGGCCCGCCAGGCGGCGATGGCCCGGTTCACCGCGAAGGGCTTCGAGGCGGCGGCGGTGACGGCGTTCGGCGCGGCCGGCGGGTGCGCGGTGCTCCGCTACCCGTACGTCGTCCGCTCGATCGACCTGGACGTCGACCGCCCCTTCGGCTTCCTCTGCGTCCACCGCACCTCGCGGCTGGTCCTGACGGCGGGCTGGGTGCACGAGCCGGTCCCGTACGCCTTCGAGGACGAGGAGGACGAGGACTGAGGAAAGGGCGGCCGCCGTGAGAACGGCGACCGCCCCGCATCACACCTCAGGCGTCAGAACTGCAGCGCCCAGGAGTCGATGTAGCCGGTGTCCCAGGCCGCGTTGTCCGTGACCCGGAGCTTCCACGTGCCGTTCGCGACCTCGGAGGAGGCGTTCACGGTGTAGGTGGTGTTGATGTTGTCCGCGCTGCCGCCGGAGCCGAACGCCTTCAGCGTGTACGCCGAGCCGTCGGGAGCGATCAGCTGGACCTGGAGGTCACCGATGTAGGTGTGGACGATGTTCACCGGCACCTGGAGCGTGGCCGGGGCGTTGCCGGAGACACCGCTGACGGTGACCGGGGACTCGACGGTCGCGTTGTCGTTGATCGTGTAGTTCGCGGTGTTCTCGAAGCGCGGGCCGGTGGGCGGCGGGGTGGTACCGCCGCCGACGTACAGGAGCTTGTTCGGGGAGCCGGTGCCGGGGCTGGTCACCACGTTCGGGGTGGCGGCGGTGGTGAGGGCCGAGGATACGTCGGCCGGGGTGGCCGTCGGGTGGTCGGCCAGGTAGAGGGCGGCGGCGCCGGTGACGTGCGGGGTGGCCATCGACGTACCGGAGATGGTGTTGGTGGCGGTGTCGCCGGTGCCCCAGGACGAGGTGATGGAGGAGCCCGGGGCGAAGAGGTCGAGGCCGCTGCCGTAGTTGGAGTAGCTGGCCTTGGCATCGCTGGACGTCGTCGCGCCGACCGTGATGGCCTCGGCGACGCGGGCCGGGGAGTGGTTGGCGGCGTTGTCGGTCTCGTTGCCGGCGGCGACCGCGTACGTGACGCCGGAGGCGATCGAGCGGCGCACGGCGTCGTCGAGGACGCTGTCGACGCCACCGCCGAGGCTCATGTTGGCGACGGCCGGCTTGACGGCGTTCTGGGTGACCCAGTCGATGCCGGCGACGACCTGCTCGGTGGTGCCGGAGCCGGAGTTGTCGAGGACGCGGACGCCGACGATCTTCGCCTTCTTGGCGACGCCGTACGAGGAGCCCGCGACCGTACCGGCGACGTGCGTGCCGTGGCCGTGGCCGTCCTGGGCGGTGTTGTCGTTGTCGATGGCGTCGTAGCCGTAGGAGGCGCGGCCGCCGAAGTCGGTGTGGGTGATGCGGACGCCGGTGTCGATGATGTACGCCGTGACGCCCTGGCCCGCGCTGTCCGGGTAGGTGTAGCTCTGGTTCAGCGGCAGGGCCTTCTGGTCGATCCGGTCGAGGCCCCAGGACGGCGGGGAGGTCTGCGTGCCGTCGATGTGGAAGACGCGGTTCTGGCTGACGGACCGCACCGCCGGGTCGGCGGCGAGCCGCTTGGCCTGCGCCTCGGAGAGTTCGACGGAGTAGCCGTTGAGCGCGGCGTGGTAGGTCCGCCTGATCTTGGCGCCGAACTTCGTCGCGACCGCCCGGCCCTGCGCCGAGTCCGCGCGGGCGACGGAGTCGCGGAGGGTCACGATGTAGCTGTCGGCGACGGTCCCTTCGGCGCCGGCGTTGAGGATCACGCCTTCGGCGGCGCTCCCGGCGGCCGTGGCCGGGGCGGTGGAGAGGGAGCCGAGCGCGAGGGCTGCGACGGCGATGGCGCCGGCCGCGGCGAGCCTGCGCCGCGAGTCACGCATCACGGACATGTGAGGGGTCCTCCTCATTGGTGGTGCGCTGCTGTGGGGGTACGACACCGGGCGTGCGTGGGCGTACACGGGCGTGCGTGTTTCATGAACATGACAAGCAGCCATCCGTGGATCGGACGGGTCGTCATATCCGGGTGCCGACCGAAAGGTTGACCGAACCTTGGGGATCGCACAAGAGTCCCTCGCGTCATGACACGCGCCGGCCACAGGGCTGACATCCTGGCGCATATGACGGCCTACGTATGCCCCCGCTGCCACGTCCGGGCCCCCGCGGCCGCCCTCACCTGGCGTTGTCCGCAGTGCCACGGCCCCTGGGACCTCGACTTCACCAGCGCGCCGGTTTCCCTCACGTCACTCGCGTCACGCGTGAATTCACTGTGGCGTTACGAGGAGGTGCTGCCGCTCGCCACCGAGATCCCGCATGTGACCCTCGGCGAGGGCCGCACGCCCGTCGTTCCCCTCACCGACCGGGTTTCGGCCAAACTCGACTTCCTCATGCCGACGTCGTCATTCAAGGACCGCGGCGCGGTGATGCTCGCCGAGCTGGCGCGCCGGCTCGGCCCGCGCACGGTGGTCGCCGACAGCAGCGGCAACGCGGGCACGGCGATCGCCGCGTACGGCGCCCGGGCCGGACTCGACTGCGCCGTGTACGTGCCCGAGGGGACGTCTCCGAAGAAGCTGGAGCAGATCCGCGCGCACGGCGCCCGGGTGGTGGTCGTGGCGGGCGACCGGGAGGCGACGGCGCGGGCGGCGCGCGAGGCGGCGGACGAGCCGGACGTGCTGTACGCCTCGCACGCGTACAACCCGCACTTCCTGCACGGCACCAAGACGTACGTCTACGAACTCTGGGAGGACCTCGGCGGCCGGCTCCCCGACACCCTCGTACTGCCCGTCGGCAACGGCACCCTGCTGCTCGGCGCGGCCCTCGCCGTCGAGGAGCTGTACGGGCACGGCCTCGTCGACCGCCGCCCGGTCCTCGTCGCGGTCCAGGCGGAGGCCGTCGCGCCGCTCGCCGCGGCCTTCCACGCGGGTGAGGACGAGCTGTCCGCTCCGGCGGAGACGCGCCCCACCCTCGCCGAGGGCATCGCCATCCCCAACCCGCCCCGCGCCGCCCAGATCCTGCGTGCCGTCCGGGCGAGCGGCGGCACCTTCCGTACCGTCACCGACGACCAGGTCCGCACCGCCCAGCTCGACCTCGCCCGCCGCGGGTTGTACGTCGAGCCCACGGCCGCCGCCTGCTGGGCCGCGGTCCGCGCGGCCCCGGAGCGCCCGGGCAGCACGGTCATCCCGCTGTGCGGCGCGGGCACGAAGACGGGCCTCGCGGGCGGAGGCACGAGCGGGGGCGGGCTCGCCTGACGGCGTCACCGCCCCCGTCCGGAGCGCCCCAGCCGTCACCGCCCCGGCGCGCACCGCTCCAGCCTTCACCGTCCCCGTCCGGAGGGCCCGCGTCAGGAGCGGCGCCCCCGCGCGCACCGCCCCCGTCCGGAGCGCCCGCTCCGGCTCAGAACTCGTCGGCGCCGTTGCGGAGTTCCGGCGTCCAGTAGCCGGTCTTCGCCGCGGCCTCGTCGACGGCCAGGCCGCCGGCCGGGGCCTTGACGACGACGCTGCCCTCGGCGGGGGCGTCGGCGGCGAAGAGGTTCACGTTGAAGGACGTGACGACCTTGTTGTCCTCGTGGACGCCGCCGTCCACGACGCGCACGTTGGCGTACGCCGGAGCGCCGGCCTCCAGGATCACCGGGCTCGCCGGCTTGCTCTTGGCGACGGCCGGGATGTCCTTGGCGGTCTGGATCTCGCCGAAGGCGAGCAGCGGGTAGCCGTACAGGCGGCAGGTGCGGCCGGAGGTGTTGGTCGCGGTGAGCACGATGTGCTCGGTGGGCGTCTCGTCGGCCTTGGCGGCCGTGATCTTCACGTCCTTGTAGGTGCAGGCCGGGGCGGTGCCGGACGTCTTGGCGCCGGTCTTGGCGCCGGTCTTGGTCGCGGTCTTGCCGCCGCCCGTCGTCGAGCCGCCCGTCGTCGAGCCGCCGGTGCCGCTGCCGCCGGTGGTGGTCGTCGCGCCCGCGGCCTCGGTCGTGCTCTGCCCGCTCTCCCCGCCCGCCGCGGCGGACGAGCCGGCCGACGTGGCCGCGCCCTCGTCCCGGCCCTTGTCGTCGCCGCCCCCACAGGCGGTCATGCCCAGCGACAGCACGGCGACGGCCGCGACGGCGAGGACGGTGTTCTTGCGCTTCGTACGCATGGTGGTACTCCCCCGATGACTGAATGGTCGGCCGGCGCCACTCCCTGTCGGCGCCACGACCACTCTCCCGCCCGCCCTTGCCGTCCGGCTTGCGTACCGCTAACGCGGCCTTGCCGTCCCCGGGCGCGCCCATCGGCACCGCTCGCGGGCCTCGGGCGCCCCGGCGACGCCGCGTTATCCTTTTGACCGGGGATCTGACTGTCGGTGATCGTTTCGGAAACGTGCGGGCGCCACCGTCGCGCGGAGCCCCATGCCGGCCGCTCCCGCGTCGAGCCGCGGCACAAGGAAGCAGTCAGAACAAAGGCCCCCACATGCAGCGCGACAACTCCACAGCCCGGACCGGCCAGGAGCAGCGGCCGGAGGACGAGGTGGGGCTCGCGGTGCTGCTGCGGGCGTGGCGGGCCCGGGCGGGCCGCACCCTGGGGCTCGGCAAGGCGCTCCCGCAGGTGGAGGTCGCCGCCGCGGTCGGCATGAGCGAGCGCTGGTACCGGGACCTCGAACGCGGGGCCCTGCCCAAGCTGGACTCCCGGACGCTGACCGCGCTGGCCGACGCGCTGCGGCTGTGCGCGGACGAACGCGCCACCCTCTTCCTGTACGCCGCCGGCGGCGAGCCCTACCCCGCCGTGTCGTCCCTCGACGGCATCGATCTCGCCCCGCTGCACCGCCTGCTCGACCTGCAGCCCAGCCAGCCCGCCTATCTCACCGACAACACATGGGACGTCCTCGCCCACAACGAGGCCATGGCCGAGTGGT
>NZ_JBSGIW010000112.1:0-22285 GCF_053605265.1 Streptomyces sp. NPDC003943
TCCTGCGTCCGCACCGACGGCACCCGCGAGGACTTCCTCATCCCCTCCGCCTGCCTCAACTCCACCGTCTCCGGCCTGATATCGCGGCCGTCTCCGCGCTCACCCGGGCCGCCGGGGCGAGTCGGCCGTCGCGGGCATCCCGGCGGTGACCGAGGCCGCCCGCGAGCACCGGCTCGACACGCTGCTGATCAGCACGGCCGGTGCCGACCCGCGCACGGAGATCTGGGTCGGCGACGAGCCCGACCAGGTCGCGGTGCGGCGGACCGACGCCGAACGGCTGGGCGTGGGGCATCCGCAGCAGGCCCGGGCCGACGACGCCCTCGTCCGCTGCGCCGTCGCCACCGGCGGCGAGGCCGTTCTCGTCCCGACCACCGACACCGTCGCCGGCGGCATCGGCGCCCTGCTGCGGTGGCCCCGGAGCGCGGAGGAGGCGGCGGCCCACCACTGACCCACCCCGAGCCCGCCCCGGGGCGCCACCCCGCTCACCAGGTGCGATCAACGACGGCCTCCGCCTAGCCTTGTGCCGTACGAGCCCGGCGAGGTTCCCCGGCAAGGTCGGACGTGGTCGCGTAGCGACCCCTTCCGCCGCCCGGCGGCACATGCCGGAGATCCGCCCGCCGGTGTGCGGGCCGCTGTCCGCCCCGCTCGTCCTCCTGGACCCCGCGGTGCCGGCGCCGGCCCGTCGAGCGGGGGAAGGAGATCGTGATGCTCATCCACCACGCCTTCGAGGACGGCGTCCTGCACGTGTCGCTCCTGCGCGACCTCGACGTCACCAGCCGGGCCGCCGCCTTCCTGGAGACCGAGGCCCTCGTCCACTCCCACCGGCCCCGCCTCGTCCGTGTCCAGCTGCCCACCGCCGACCCCTCACCGGCCAGCCTGAGCGCCCTGTGCCGGACCCGCCGGCTCTGCGAGAACCTGCGGATCCCGCTCACCGTCGTCGGTCCGGTCAGGGTCGCGGAGGCCACCCCCTAGGACTCTCCGGCCTTCTCGTGCTCGTCCTCGTGCTCTTCGGGCTCCTCGTGTTCCTTCAGGACCGGGAAGCGGCGCGGCGCGATCGTCAGCAGGACCAGGACGGCGAGCGCGGCCGCGGCCGCCGCGCCCAGGTAGACGTAGTCGACGGCCGCGGCGACCGCGCGACGCAGGTGGTCGGCGGCCGCGACGGTCAGCGCGCCCGGGGTCTTCAGGTCGCGGACCAGGCCGTCCAGGTCCCCGTTCCCGCCTCCGACCCGTGCCGCCAGGACGCCGTTGGCGACGGCCCCGAACAGGGCCGCGCCCACGCTCTGCCCGATCTGGCGGACGAACAGCACGGACGCCGTCGTCGTGCCCCGCTCCTCGTACGGGACGGTCGACTGGACGCCCACGACCAGCGGCAGCTGGAAGAAGCCCAGCGCCGCGCCGAGCAGCAGCATGAGCAGCGCCGGCTGCCAGGGCTCGCCCGGGAAGGGCAGGAGCGGGAAGGCGAGCAGGACGAGGAGCGCCAGGGTCATGCCGAGCAGCGCGGTCTGCCGGAAGCCGATGCGGGTGTAGAGGCGGCTGGAGAGGGCCGCGGTGACCGGCCAGCCGAGCGGCATCGCGGACAGCACGAAACCGGCCGCGATCGGGCCGAGGCCGAGGACGGCCTGGGCGTACGTGGGGAGGAAGACGGTCGGCGCGACCATCACCAGGCCGAGCGCGCCCAGCGCCAGGTTGACGGCGGCGATCGTGCGGCGGCGCCAGACCCAGCCGGGGATGATGGGCTCGGCGGCCCGCCGCTCGATGACGACGGTCAGGGCGGCGAGCCCGGCCGCCCCGCCGAACAGGCCGAGTGACGGCGCCGACAGCCACGGCCAGGCCACCCCGCCCTGGACGAGGCCGGTGAGGAGCAGCGTCCCGGCTCCGAACACGGCGAGCGCCCCGGCCCAGTCGACGGCCACCCGTCGCCGCCCGGCAGGCCGCCGCGCCCCCTCCCGTACGCCGCCCCCGACTCGTACGCCGTCCCCGTCCCGTACGCCGTCCCCGACTCGTACGGCAGGGGCGCCGGGCTCCAGCAGATAGCGGGCGATCAGCCACAGCGCCGCCCCGCCGAGCGGCAGGTTGACCAGGAAGATCCAGCGCCAGTCCGCGTACCCGGCGAGCAGTCCGCCCACCGCCGGGCCCGCGACGGCGGAGGTGGCCCAGACGGAGGAGAGGCGGGCCTGGATGCGGGGGCGTTCCTTCAGCGGGTAGAGGTCGGCGGCGATCGTCTGGACCGTGCCCTGGAGGGCGCCGCCGCCCAGGCCCTGCACGACGCGGAAGGCGATGAGCGAGCCCATGTCCCAGGCGGAGGCGCACAGCACGGAGCCGGCGAGGAAGAGCGCGATGCCGGCCATCAGGACCGGTTTGCGGCCGAAGGTGTCGCTGAGCTTGCCGTACACCGGCAGGGTCACGGTCACGGCGAGCAGATAGCCGGAGAACAGCCAGGAGAAGACCGACAGGCCGCCGAGGTCGCCGACGATCTGCGGTACAGCGGTGGCGACGACCGTGCTGTCGAGCGAGACCAGCGCCATGCTCAGCATCAGCGCGGCGACGACGGGCCCGCGTCGGGTCGAGCCCCTCGTCCCTGTCGTCTTCGTTCCCGCCGCCCGTCTCGCGGTCGCCCCGGCTTCGGACACGCGGCCCACCCCTCTTCCCGCCCCCGCCTCCCGGCGGATGCGTCCTACATCCAAGTGCGCCCGGGGCAGCCTCCCACCCCTACCTGGGTCGGAGAAACCCCTAGGGGTCTCTCCCTCACACAGCCCAGGGGCCGCTCGTACCGGCGGAGGACGAGACGGGGGCCCTGCCGTTCTTAGCTTGTTCTTACGAACACGGCGTACGAATGCATAGGAGACATGGCGTGACTTCGGCTGTGACCATCCACAGGCCCGGGGGTACCGGGGGGAGTACGGCCGTCGCCGCGCGGGCGCGACAGCTCGTCAAGGCGTACGGGTCCGGGGAGACCCGGGTCATCGCGCTCGACCACGTCGACGTGGACATCGCCCGCGGCCAGTTCACCGCGATCATGGGGCCCTCGGGCTCCGGCAAGTCCACGCTCATGCACTGCCTCGCGGGCCTCGACACCGTCAGCGGCGGCCAGATCTTCCTCGACGAGACCGAGATCACCGCCCTGAAGGACAAGAAGCTCACCCGACTGCGGCGCGACCGGATCGGGTTCGTCTTCCAGGCGTTCAACCTGCTGCCGACGCTGAGCGCCCTGGAGAACATCACGCTCCCGATGGACATCGCCGGCCGCAAGCCGGACCCGGAATGGCTGGAGCGGGTCGTCGAGACCGTCGGCCTCGCCGGGCGGCTGAAGCACCGGCCGAACCAGCTCTCCGGCGGCCAGCAGCAGCGCGTGGCCGTGGCCCGGGCGCTCGCCGCCCGGCCCGAGATCATCTTCGGCGACGAGCCGACCGGAAACCTGGACTCGCGGGCCGGGGCCGAGGTGCTCGGCTTCCTGCGGCAGTCCGTCGACGAGCTCGGCCAGACCATCGTCATGGTCACCCACGACCCCGTCGCCGCCTCCTACGCCGACCGCGTCCTCTACCTCGCCGACGGCCGGATCGTCGACGAGATGCACCGGCCCACCGCGGAAGCCGTCCTCGACCGAATGAAGGATTTCGACGCCCGGGGGCGCACGTCATGACCGTCCTCAAGACCTCGATGCGCAACCTCCTCGCGCACAAGGGCCGGATGGCGCTGTCCGCCGTCGCCGTCCTCCTCTCCGTCGCCTTCGTCTGCGGCACCCTGGTGTTCAGCGACACCATGAACACCACCTTCGACAAGCTCTTCGCCACCACCGCCTCCGACGTCACGGTCAGCCCGAAAGGCGCCGCCAAGGACGACGAGATGCCGTCGAACGGCCGGCCCGAGACGCTGCCCGGCGCCCTCGTCGCGCAGGTGAGGGCGGCCGACGGGGCGCGTAACGTCCAGGGCGTCGTCACCTCGACGGCCGTCACCGTCGTCGACTCCCGGAACGAGAACGTCGGCCCCGCCTCCGGCGCCCCGACCATCGCCGCCAACTGGACGCCGAACGAGCTCCGTTCGGTCGAGATCACGTCCGGCCACGCGCCGCGCGGCCCGACCGAGGTCGTCGTCGACGCCGGCACGGCCGGGAAGCATCACCTGAAGATCGGCGACGAACTGCGCACGATCGCCGTCACCGGCGACTTCCGGGCGCGGATCTCCGGCATCGCCGAGTTCAAGGTGACCAACCCCGGTGCCACGCTCGTCTGGTTCGACACCGCCACCGCGCAGCGCGAACTGCTCGGCCGGGAAGGCGTGTTCACGCAGATCACGGCGGACGCGGCGGCCGGCGTCAGCGATGCCGGGCTGAAGACGGCCGTGGTGGCGGAGATCGGCTCCGGCTACAGGCTGCAGACCGCCGCCGAGACCGCGGACGCCGGCCGCAAGGACGTCGCCGGCTTCCTCGACGTGATGAAGTACGCGATGCTCGGCTTCGCCGGGATCGCCTTCCTCGTCGGCATCTTCCTCATCGTCAACACCTTCTCGATGCTGGTCGCCCAGCGCACCCGCGAGATCGGCCTGATGCGGGCCATCGGCTCCTCCCGGCCCCAGATCAACCGTTCCGTCCTCGTCGAGGCCCTGCTGCTCGGCGTCGTCGGCTCGGCCGCCGGTGTCGCGGCGGGCGTCGGGCTCGCCGTCGGACTGATGCAGCTCATGTCGTCGATGGGCATGGAGCTGTCCACGCAGGACCTCACCGTCCGCTGGACCACCCCCGTCGTCGGCCTCGTCCTCGGCGTCGTCGTCACCGTCGTCGCCGCCTTCGTGCCCGCCCGCCGGGCCGCCAAGGTCTCGCCCATGGCCGCCCTGCGCGACGCCGGCACGCCCGCCGACGGCCGGGCCGGGGCCGTACGCGGCGCGATCGGTCTGCTCCTCACCGCCGCCGGCGCCGCCGCGCTGTGGACCGCGACGCGGGCCGACGAGGCCGGCGCGGGCTCCCTGTGGCTCGGTCTCGGCGTCGTCCTCTCGCTCCTCGGCTTCGTCGTCGTCGGCCCACTCCTCGCGGGCGGCGTCGTCCGCGTCCTCGGCGCGGTCGTGCTCCGCGTCTTCGGGCCCGTCGGCCGCATGGCCGAGCGCAACGCGCTGCGCAACCCGCGCCGTACCGGAGCCACCGGCGCCGCCCTGATGATCGGCCTCGCGCTCGTCGCCTGCCTGTCGGTCGTCGGCTCGTCGATGGTCGCCTCCGCCACGGAGGAGCTCGACCGGTCCGTGGGCGCCGACTTCATCGTCCGGTCCGAGGGCGGCCAGCCGATCGTGCCGCAGGCCGAGGCCGCCGTCGCGAAGGCCGCCGGACTCGACCACGTCACCCGCTACAAGTGGGTCGACGCCACCGTCACCGACGCGCGCGGCAGGCAGGAGAAGACCGGTCTCGTCGCCGCCGATCCCTCGTACGCCCAGGACGTGCGCCGCGAGACCACCGCGGGCAGCCTGGCGGAGGCGTACGGGCCGGGCGCCATGTCCGTCGGCGGCGACTACGCCGCCAAGCACGGCGTCAGGGTCGGCGACCGGCTCACCGTCGCCTTCACCGGCGGCCGGCAGACCACCCTGCGCGTCGCGGCGATCACCTCCGACGACGCCCGGATCGACAAGGGCCGGATGTCCGTCGGTCTCATGACGGCCGAGCGGTACGTGCCCGCCGACCGCATGCCCAGGAGCTTCCTGGTCTTCGGCACCGCCAAGGACGGCCAGGAGGACGCGGCGTACGCGTCGATGAAGGCCGCCCTGAAGCCGTACCCGCAGTACAAGGTCGCCGACCAGGCCGACTACAAGCAGGAGCTCAAGGACCAGGTCGGCCAGCTACTGAACATCGTCTACGGCCTCCTCGCCCTCGCGATCATCGTCGCGGTGCTCGGTGTCGTGAACACCCTCGCGCTGTCGGTCGTCGAGCGGACGCGCGAGATCGGCCTCATGCGGGCCATCGGCCTCTCCCGCCGCCAGCTGCGCCGCATGATCCGCCTGGAGTCCGTCGTCATCGCGCTCTTCGGCGCGCTGCTCGGTCTCGTCCTGGGCATGGGCTGGGGCACGGCCGCCCAGCAGCTCCTCGCCCTGGAGGGCCTGGGCGTCCTGGACATCCCGTGGCCGACGATCGTGGCGGTCTTCGTGGGCTCGGCGTTCGTGGGCCTGTTCGCGGCGCTGGTGCCGGCGTTCAGGGCGGGCCGGATGAACGTGCTGAACGCGATCGCGAGCGAGTAGGCGCCGGGGCAATCCGTTCGCTTCCGCCGTGCGTACTCATGGACAGGAACCCCTGCATCGCACGCCCGAAAGCGCTCCGTGAAAGGAAGAGCGACCATGAATCCCGTGAAGCGCGCAGCCCTTGCGGTGGCATCCGCCGTCCTCGTGGCGGGCGCCGCGGGCATCGGCGCAGGCACCGCCTTCGCCGGCCAGCCCGGCGCGTCCTGCGAGGACAACCCGACCACGCCCGGGCAGTCCGTGAGTGCCCCCGGTTCCGCCTTCAACCCGAACGGCAAGGCCGGCACCGTCTACGCGGGCGAACAGGACCAGAACGACAACAACGTCCACTCCGTCTCCCAGTACGACGTGGCCTGCATCCATCAGCCGGGCCACTGAGGCGAGCCACTGAGGTGAGGGACGCGAGGGCCGGCCGGCGTCCACCGGCCGGCCCTCGCGGCGCGCTGTGGCCCGGCGGCTGTCGGCGCCTCGGCGTACGCTGGAGCCCCCGGCCCGTGAGACGTGTCGGGCGGTTCGCGTTGCCCTCTGCCGGGATGGAAGACCCATGAGCCTGCACGGTCTGCTTGATGTCGTCGTACGAGACGCGGCCCTCGCCGAAGCGGTGAAGGCCGCGCGCGACGGCAACCGCGCGCACGTCGACCTGGTCGGCCCGCCCGCGGCCCGCCCCTTCGCCGTGGCCGCGCTCGCGCGCGAGGCCGGGCGTCCGGTGCTCGCCGTCACGGCGACGGGCCGCGAGGCCGAGGACCTGGCGGCGGCCCTGCGCTCGCTCCTCGACCCCGACACGGTCGTGGACTACCCGTCGTGGGAGACGCTGCCGCACGAGCGCCTGTCGCCCCGCTCCGACACGGTCGGCCGCCGCCTCGCCGTGCTGCGCCGGCTCGCGCACCCGTCGCCGGACGACCCGGCGGCCGGCCCGGTCAGCGTGGTCGTCGCGCCGGTCCGTTCCGTGCTCCAGCCACAGGTCAAGGGCCTGGGCGACCTGGAGCCCGTGGCGCTCAGGACGGGCCAGACGGCGGACCTGAACGAGATCGTCGAGGGCCTCGCGGCGGCCGCGTACTCCCGGGTGGAGCTGGTCGAGAAGCGCGGCGAGTTCGCGGTCCGCGGCGGCATCCTGGACGTCTTCCCGCCGACCGAGGAGCACCCGCTCCGGATCGAGTTCTGGGGCGACGACGTCGAGGAGATCCGTTACTTCAAGGTCGCCGACCAGCGCTCCCTGGAAGTCGCCGAGCACGGTCTGTGGGCCCCGCCCTGCCGCGAGCTGCTGCTGACCGATTCCGTACGGGAGAAGGCGGCGGCGCTCGCCGAGCAGCATCCGGAGCTGGGCGAGCTGCTCGGCAAGATCGCCGAGGGCATCGCCGTGGAGGGCATGGAGTCGCTGGCGCCGGTCCTCGTCGACGACATGGAGCTGCTGCTCGACGTCCTGCCCAAGGGCTCGATGGCGGTCGTCTGCGACCCGGAGCGGGTGCGGACGCGGGCCGCCGACCTCGTCGCCACGTCGCAGGAGTTCCTGCAGGCGTCGTGGGCGGCGACGGCGGGCGGCGGCGAGGCCCCGATCGACGTCGGCGCGGCCTCGCTGTGGGGGATCGCGGACGTCCGGGACCGGGCGCGCGAGCTGGACATGATGTGGTGGTCGGTGTCCCCGTTCGCGGCGGACGAGACCGTCGGCACGGACACGCTGAAGCTGGGCATGCACGCCCCGGAGACGTACCGCGGCGACACCGCCCGCGCCCTCGCCGACACCAAGGGCTGGCTGGCCGACGGCTGGCGCACGGTGTACGTGACGGAGGCGCACGGCCCGGCCTCCCGCACCGTCGAGGTCCTCGGCGGCGAAGGCATCGCCGCCCGCCTGGACGCGGACCTGAAGGAGATCGCGCCGTCCGTCGTGCACGTCGCCTGCGGCGCGATCGACTACGGCTTCGTCGACCCGGAGCTGAAGCTCGCGGTCCTGACGGAGACCGACCTGTCGGGCCAGAAGGCCGCCGGCAAGGACGGCCAGCGGATGCCGGCCAAGCGCCGCAAGACGATCGACCCGCTGACCCTGGAGGCCGGCGACTACATCGTGCACGAGCAGCACGGCGTCGGCCGCTACATCGAGATGGTGCAGCGCACCGTGCAGGGCGCGACCCGCGAGTACCTGCTCGTCGAGTACGCCCCCGCCAAGCGCGGCCAGCCCGGCGACCGCCTCTACATCCCGACCGACCAGCTGGAGCAGGTCACCAAGTACGTCGGCGGCGAGGCCCCGACGCTGCACCGGCTCGGCGGCGCCGACTGGACGAAGACGAAGGCGCGCGCGAAGAAGGCGGTCAAGGAGATCGCCGCCGACCTGATCAAGCTCTACAGCGCCCGCATGGCCGCGCCCGGTCACGCCTTCGGTGCCGACACGCCCTGGCAGCGCGAGCTGGAGGACGCCTTCCCGTACGCGGAGACGCCCGACCAGCTGTCGACGATCGCCGAGGTGAAGGAGGACATGGAGAAGACGGTCCCGATGGACCGGCTGATCTGCGGCGACGTCGGCTACGGCAAGACCGAGATCGCCGTCCGGGCCGCCTTCAAGGCCGTCCAGGACGGCAAGCAGGTCGCCGTCCTCGTGCCGACGACGCTGCTCGTGCAGCAGCACTTCGGCACCTTCTCCGAGCGCTACTCCCAGTTCCCCGTCAACGTCCGCGCGCTGTCCCGCTTCCAGACGGACACGGAGGCGAAGGCGACGATGGAGGGCCTGAAGGAGGGTGCGGTCGACGTGGTCATCGGCACCCACCGCCTGTTCTCCTCCGAGACGAAGTTCAAGGACCTGGGTCTCGTCATCGTCGACGAGGAGCAGCGCTTCGGCGTCGAGCACAAGGAGCAGCTGAAGAAGCTCCGTGCCAACGTCGACGTCCTCACGATGTCCGCGACCCCGATCCCGCGCACCCTGGAGATGGCGGTCACCGGCATCCGCGAGATGTCGACGATCACCACCCCGCCGGAGGAGCGGCACCCGGTCCTCACCTTCGTCGGCCCGTACGAGGAGAAGCAGATCGGCGCGGCCATCCGCCGCGAACTGCTCCGCGAGGGCCAGGTCTTCTACATCCACAACCGCGTCGAGTCCATCGACCGGGCGGCGGCCCGGCTGCGCGAGATCGTGCCCGAGGCGCGGATCGCGACGGCGCACGGGCAGATGTCGGAGCAGGCCCTGGAGCAGGTCGTCGTCGACTTCTGGGAGAAGAAGTTCGACGTGCTCGTGTCGACGACGATCGTCGAGTCCGGCATCGACATCTCCAACGCCAACACGCTGATCGTGGAGCGCGGCGACAACTTCGGCCTGTCGCAGCTGCACCAGCTGCGCGGCCGGGTCGGCCGTGGCCGCGAGCGCGGCTACGCCTACTTCCTGTACCCGCCGGAGAAGCCGCTGACCGAGACCGCCCACGAGCGCCTCGCGACCATCGCCCAGCACACCGAGATGGGCGCGGGCATGTACGTGGCCATGAAGGACCTGGAGATCCGCGGCGCGGGCAACCTGCTCGGCGGCGAACAGTCCGGCCACATCGCGGGCGTCGGCTTCGACCTCTACGTCCGGATGGTCGGCGAGGCGGTCGCCGACTACCGGGCCTCGCTGGAGGGCGGCGCCGAGGAGGAGGCGCCGCTGGAGGTCAAGATCGAGCTGCCGGTCGACGCGCACGTCCCGCACGACTACGCGCCGGGCGAGCGGCTGCGCCTCCAGGCGTACCGCGCCATCGCGTCCGCCAACTCGGAGGCCGACATCAAGGCCGTGCGCGAGGAGCTCACCGACCGCTACGGCAAGCTGCCCGAGCCCGTCGAGAACCTCCTCCTCGTCGCCGGCCTGCGCATGCTGGCGCGGGCCTGCGGTGTCGGCGAGATCGTCCTCCAGGGTCCCAACATCCGCTTCGCGCCGGTGGAGTTGCGCGAGTCGCAGGAGCTCCGCCTCAAGCGGCTCCACCCGAAGTCGGTCATCAAGCCCGCCGTCCACCAGATTCTGGTGCCGCGCCCGACGACGGGGAAGATCGGCGGCAAGCCCGTGGTGGGCCGCGAACTGCTGGCGTGGACGGGCGAGTTCCTGGCGGAGATCCTCGGGTCGTAGCCGTCCGGGGGTGTGTACGGGTACGGGTGCGGGGCGCGGGGCCGGATCGGGTCCGCGCCCCGCACCCGTGACGGGTCCTACAGCTCGTCGAGGTCGAGCGCGTCGGCCATCGCCCGGTAGCCGGCGTCGCCCGGGTGCAGGTGGTCGCCGGAGTCGTAGGCGGGGAGTATGCGGTCGGGGTCGGCCGGGTCGGCGACGGCGCGGTCGAAGTCGACGATGCTGTCGTACGCGCCGGAGGTGCGGACCCACTCGTTGAACGCCTCGCGCTTCGCCTCGTTCTCCGGGGTGAAGTAGAAGGAGCCCTTGATCGGGGTGAGGGTCGCGCCGACGACCTTGATGCCGTGGGCGTGGGCCTGGCGGATGAGGGTGCGGTGGCCCTCGATGAGCTGGTTGACGGAGACCTCGGGGGTCGGGCCGCCGGGGAAGGCCGGGCCGCTGCCGCCGATGTCGTTGATGCCCTCCAGGAGGATGACCGTGCCGACGCCCTTCTCCGTCAGCACGTCCTTCCTGAAGCGGGCGACGGCCTTCTCGCCGGCCCAGGTGGTGTCGTTGGTGACCTCGTTGCCGCCGATGCCGTGGTCGAGCACGGCCCGGGGGCGGCCGGTGGCGGCGAGACGCTCGGCCAGCTCGTCGGGGTAGCGGTTGTCGGCGCCGGGGGTGGAGCCGACGCCGTCGGTGATGGAGTCGCCGAAGGCGACGATGCCGTCGCGGCGGGGGCCTTGCGCGGTGGCCGGGCCGCCGGAGACCTCGACGCCGGAGAGGTAGTACCAGGACGTGCTGGTCTCGGTGAAGGCCGCGCCCGACGCGTCGGCGCGGTGGTCGCCGGAGGCGCGGTAGCTGGTGGCGGAGGCGAAGTGGTGGAAGGTGGCGGGGCCGGTCGGGCCCGCGAGGTAGAGCGTGACGGTGACGGACTCGAGCGCGTGGGTCCTGAACGGCACGCCGTCGCTGAGGAGGGTGCCGCCGGCGGGCACGGTGACGGACGTGCGGCCGCCGCCGAAGGTCAGCGTGCGGACCGAACCGGGCTCCACGGCGCCGCCCTTGGCGGTGCGCGCGACGGTGGCGCCGGTGATGTGCAGCGGGGTGGAGCCGTAACGGTTCGTGAGCTCGATCCGGGCCTTCGTGCCGCCCGTCGTGACCCGCACGGTCTGGCGCACGGTCTGGTCGTCGAAGCCCTGCGTGGACCAGTTGGGGCCGAAGGGGGCCGTGGGGGACTGCGGTGACGCGGCCCAGGCGCCGTGCCAGTTGGGCTGCGAGGCCGGCTGCACGGCCGCGGTGGCGGAGGTGGCGGGCAGGGTGGTGAGGGTGAGGGCGGCGAGCAGGGCGAGCCCTGCGCGCCGGAGGGTGGTGCGGCTGGTCATGTCTGGTCCCCGTTGTCTTTGTGGCTGCGTGTGACAGGGACAAGGCGTGATCGACTCGGGCTATTCCCGTGCGCTGTCGGGGAGTTGACCGGAACCGAGCAGTCCGGTCAGTGCGCGGAACGTCTCGCCCGGGTCCCGCCCGCCCAGCGGGTCGTCCAGGTTGCGGGTGAGCAGCAGGGTCGCGAAGCCGTGCGCGAGGGACCAGGCGGCGATGCCGGTGTCGCGGGCGACGGCCGGATCGGCGGCGAGGGTGGCGGCGCCGCTGCGGAGCTCGGCCGAGGCGCGCGCCCTGGCGGCGAGCAGCTCGGCGTCGTCGCCCCGCTCCCGGTACAGGTCGGGCTGGAACATCACCTGGAAGTGCGCGGGGTGCGCGGCCGCGAACCGTACGTACCGCACGCCGCGCTCCCGCAGGTCGGGCGCGCCGGCGAGGGCCTCGGCGAGCAGGTCGTAGCCCTGGGCGGCGATCGCGGTGAGCAGGCCCGTGCGGTCCTTGAAGTGGTGCGCGGGCGCGGCGTGCGAGACGCCGGCGCGGCGCGCGAGGTCGCGCAGGCTGAGCGCGCCGGGGCCCTCGGTCGCGATGACGTCGAGGGCGGCGGTGAGGACGGCCTGCCGCAGGTCGCCGTGGTGGTAGGTGCGCCGGTTGGCCATGGCAGCAGGTTACGCGGAATCTAGTCATTGACAAGTTCGAGCGACGGGAGCAATCTAGGCACTGGCAAGATGAGTGCTCGGGAGGAGCCGTCATGACCGTGGAGGCAACCGTGGGAACGTCCGTCGAACCGGCCCGTGTCCGCCAGATGTGGCACCTGCTCGAACCCCTGCACTCGGTGCTCTACTACGCCCCCGAGGCGTTCGAGGAGGCCGCCGCCCTCGGCTACGACGTGTCCGACCGCTGGCCCAGCTACTTCGCCTGGCGCGCCGCCGCCCTCGGCCCGGTCGGCGCCGAGCGGGTCACGTCCGCCTTCTACACGTTCAGCCCGGAGAAGGTCGCCCGGCACGTCCCCGCCGCCTGGGGGGTCGCCTCGCCCGCCGACGTGCTCGCGGGCCGGCTGCGCGCCGTCGACCGCGCGTACCGCACGATCCTCGGCGACGACGTCCTCGCGAGCCCCGAGATCGCCGAGGCCGCCGTCCTCGCCCGCCGCGCCGCCGAGGCCGCCCCGACGGCCGGCCGTCCCATGGCCGCCGCCCACGCCGAACTCCCCTGGCCCGACGCCCCGCACCTCGTCCTGTGGCAGGCCGCGACGATCCTGCGCGAGCACCGAGGCGACGGCCACCTCGCCGCGCTCGTCACCGCCGGCCTCGACCCCGCCGAGTCCCTGGTCTCCTTCGCGGCCGTGGGCGCCGCCGCCGAGGCCACCTTCGAGACCCGCGGCTGGTCCGCCGCCGACTGGTCCGCCGCCCGCGCCCGCCTCGCCGCCCGCGGCCTCGTCCGCCCCGACGGCACGGCGACCGACGCCGGCCGCGCCCTGCGCGCCGAGGTCGAACTCCGCACCGACGAGCTCGCGGCCGCGCCGTGGGTCGCGCTCGGCGCCGAGGCGACGGCCCGGCTCGACGCGCTGCTCGGCGGCCCGTGGCTGACGATCGTGGGCTCGGGCCTGTTGCCGTCGGAGAACACGCTGGGCATCGGCAAGGTGTGAGCGACGCGCGCCCGCCTCGCCCCTGCACGCCGACCTGCACGGAAAATCGTTTCACCGGCCGCCCCGGCGCGCATAACCTCGCGCGCATGGACCTGCACATCACGACGCTCGCCGAACGCCCCGCACTCGCCGGGAAGCTGTGGCAGATGAAAGACCTCTGGCCGGAGTTCATGATGTACGACCCGGTCGGCTGGAGCCACATCGGGCGGATCGTGGCCGAGTTCCCGGAGTACGTGCTCGTCGCGACCGACGGCGCCGACGGCGAGGACGTCGTGGCGCGCGGCTTCAGCGTGCCGTTCCAGCTCCGGGCGGAGGGCCGCGGCGAGCTGCCCGACACCGGCTGGGACCAGGTCCTCCTCTGGGCGTTCGCGGACCTGCGGCACGGCCGCACGCCCGACACCGTCAGCGCGATCGAGATCACCGTGGACACGAGCGCGCTGGGCAACGGCGTCTCGCACCGCATGCTGGCCGCGATGCGCGACAACGCCCGCCGCCTCGGTCACACCGACCTGGTGGCGCCGCTGCGGCCGAACGGCAAGCACCTGGAGGCCGATTCCTCCATCCACGAGTACGCCCAGCGCACCCGCGAGTCGGACGGCCTGCCGCACGACCCGTGGCTGCGCGTGCACGTACGGGCCGGCGGCACGGTGGAGAAGGTGGCGCCGGCGTCGATGACGATCGGCGGCTCCGTGGCGCAGTGGCGCGCGTGGACCGGCCTCCCGTTCGACACCGACGGCCCGGTCGACGTCCCGGGTGCCCTGGTCCCGGTCCACTGCGACACGGTCCGCGGCTACGCGGTCTACGTCGAGCCCAACATCTGGGTGCGCCACCGGCTCTGAGCCGCGTCGAAAACCGCAGAACACGCGAGCGGCGTGAGGACCACCCCCCCCTCCGGAGGTCCTCACGCCGCTCGCGTGTCACCGGCTCGTCAGCCGAGGCTCTTCTCGTCCACCACGTCCTTCTTCGGCGGGGTCTTCGCCTCCACCGGCTCGTCGAAGCCGGAGAGGGTCAGCGTGCCGGGCTCCGAGCCGCCCGTCGTCACGATCCGCAGGACGTACGGGGTGCCCTCGGTGGCGACGTACACGGTGCTCTTCTCGCCGCCGGCGTCCTGGGTGAGGGGGAGCGCCTTCCGGCCGTCGACCGTGGTCTCCTTCCCCTTCACCACTCCCGCGTACGGCCCTTCGAAGTCGGCGAGCAGCGTCTTCAGGTCGCACAGGTCGAGCATGTCCTTGGCGTCCGGGTCCTTGGTGTCGGTCTTGATCCAGCGGCCCTTGAGCTGCTTCATGACCTGCCGCTGGACCTCGGCCGACTCGCCCTTCGTCTGCTCCTTCAGGAAGGCCTTGTCGAAGCGGAGGTACACGGCCTTGTCGGCGGGGCGGATGAGCTCGGCGGTGCCGGTGGCGCCGATGGTCATCGTGCCGGTGCAGAGGCCCTGGTGATCGGTGGAGACGAACGCCTTCATGGGGCCGTCAGAGGTCTTGTAGTCGATGTCGAGGCTGAGCGACTTCGCCGACTTCGTCGTGGCCATGGCCTTGTCGGCGACCTGGGATCCGGTCAGCTCCGCGAACGGACCGGTGGCCTTCGGCTTGCCCGAGCCCGGGCCCGCGTCCGAGTCCATGGTGTCGAAGGGGCCGCAGGCGGTCGCACCCAGGGCGAGGGTGGCGGCGCACAGGGCCGTGACGAGGGCCGTGCGGCGCGGGCGGGCGGTGGCAGACATGGTGGTTCTCCGAGGGGGTGGTGCGAGGGGAGGGGGTGGGGCGGCTGAGTCAGCCGAGCTTCAGGTCCCACTGGACGCCGGCGTAGTCGCCACCCGGGGCGACCTCGACGGTGAGGTCCTTGGCGGCGGCCGGGGTGTCGAAGGCGAAGGTGGCCGTGGCCTTCTTACCAGGCAGGACGGAGCCGGTGAAGCCGCCGCCGACCTTGTCGTCGGTGATCTCCTCGGCCGTGGCGCCGTTCGAGCCGGTGCGGGCGGTCAGCGAGGTCAGGACGCTGTCGAAGCTCTTCTTGCCGCCGTTCTCGATCGTGACGGTGACCTGCCACGCCTTGTTGCCCTTGGTGTGGCCGACCGCGAACTCGTCCGGCGTGTACGCCTTCGGCTCGGAGACGGTGACCTTCAGGTTGTCGTCGTAGACGGAGGTGTCACCGGCCGCGAGCGGCTTGCCGCCCGGGTTCTGCACGGCCGGGGCGGTGGCGCTGGGCAGGTCCTTGAGCGTCTTGTCGATCTCGTTCACGGCGTCGTTGACCGCGGTGAACGTGATGACCGCGCCGACCACCGAGAGGACCAGGCCCGCGAGGCCCAGGATCGCGCCGGTGAGCGCGACTCCCTTGTTGTTGGCCTCGCCGCGCTTCACGCGGCCTTTGCCGACCAGGCCCAGGATCAGCGCGATCAGGCCGAGGATGCCGGCGAGCCAGAAGAAGAGCGGGATGAGGCCGGAGAGCGTGCCGATGATGCCGAGGATCAGGGCCGCGGTGCCGAGCCCGTTCCGCATGGCCACCGGAGCCTGCGTGTACGACATGTGTCCTCCCGGACAGTGAGTTTGTCTGGCGCGATGGATCAATCACAGCAGAGCGTGTGAACCGAGTCAACACGGTTCACAAAGTTTTGGTCAGCTCACGCTGTGAAGTGGTGTCGCCAGCGTTCGTCAGTAAGATCGGGGTCACACACGAGGGCACGAGGGGAGCGGCACATGCCGGAGAGCGCAGCCGAGGCGACCGCAGCGGAGACCGCAGCCGAGGTGACCGCCGCGGGCATCGCCCGCCTCGCGGGTGTCGGCCGGGCGGCCGTGAGCAACTGGCGCCGCCGTCACGCCGACTTCCCCAAGCCGGTCGGCGGCACGGAGACCAGCCCGTCCTTCGCCCTCGCCGACGTCGAGGAGTGGCTGCGGGTCCAGGGCAAGCTCGCCGAGGTCCCGCTGCGCGAGCGCGTCTGGCAGCAGATCGCCGGCCACCCCGCGGGCCCCGTCACCGCCCTCGTGCACGCGGGCTGCGTCCTCCTCCTCGTCCGGGACCGGGCCGGCGCCTGGCCCGCGCTGGCCGCGGCACCCGACGAGCGGCTCGCGCAGGTGCTCCCGGTGCCGCTGGAGGAGACGCTGACCGAGCGCCTCGGCGTCCCCCGGTCCGTCCGCACCCCGGCCGCGCACGAACTCGTCCCGTCCGTCCCGCTCCTGCGCGGCGCGGCCGACCTGGCCGCCGAGACCGGCCCCGCCGACGCCTTCGAGTTCCTGCTCGGCCGCCATCTGGACGCCAACCCGCGCCAGTACACACTCACCCCGCCCGGCCCCGCCGCCCTCATGGCGGCCCTCGCCGGCCCCGCCGCCACCGTCCTCGACCCCGCCTGCGGCACCGGCGCCCTCCTCCGGGCGGCCACCGGCGCCACCGCCCTCCACGGCCAGGACGCCGACCGCGACCTCGCCGCGCTCACCGCCCTGCGCCTCGCCCTCGGCGGCACGGCGCCCAAGGGCCCCACCGTCCACGTCCTGCCCGGTGACACCCTCCGCGCCGACGCCTTCCCGGCCCTCGCCGTCGACGCCGTCGTCTGCCACCCGCCCTTCAACGAGCGCAACTGGGGCCACGACGAGCTCGCCTACGACCCGCGCTGGGAGTACGGCTTCCCGGCCCGCACGGAGTCCGAGCTGGCCTGGGTCCAGCACGCCCTGGCCCGGCTGCGCCCCGGCGGCACCGCCGTCCTGCTCATGCCGCCCGCCGCCGCCTCCCGCCGCTCCGGCCGCCGCATCCGCGCCGACCTGCTGCGCCGCGGCGCGCTGCGGGCCGTCGTCGCGCTCCCGGCCGGCGCGGCGCCCCCGTACGGCATCCCGCTCCACCTCTGGGTGCTGCGCAAGCCCGTCCCCGGCGAACGCCCGCCCGCCGAGCTGCTCCTCGTCGACACGGCGACCGAGACGAGCGCCGCCGGCCGTGACCGGCTCGACTGGCCCGCCGTCGAGACCGCCGTCCTCGACGCCTGGCGCCCCTTCGACCAGGACGGCACGCTCGCCGAGACCCCCGGCGAGAGCCGGTCCGTCCCCGTCATCGAACTCCTCGACGACGACGTCGACCTGGCCCCCGCCCGCCATCTCCCGCCGCCCGCCGCCGCCGAGGGCGCGGCCCAGCTCGACGGCGTGCGCGACCGGCTGACCGCCGTCCTGCGCCGTACCCGCGAGCTGACCCCGCCGCCCGCCGCCGACACCGGCGGCCCGGCCGGCCGCTGGCCCGTCACGACCGTCGGCGAGCTGGCCCGGGCCGGCGCCCTCACCCTCCGGGCCGGCGGCACCGGCACGACCGCCGCCGGGACCGCCCCCGTCGCCGTCCTCACCGACACCGACGTGCTCGCCGCCCAGCCGCCGTCCGGCACCCTGCCCGAGGCCCCGCCCGGCGAACCCGCCGAGGAACCGGCGCTGCTCGCCGCCGGCGACGTCGTCGTCCCCGTCCTCGGCGGCGGCTCGGTCGCCCGGGTCGTCGACGCGGCCGACCGGGCCACCACGGGCGCCGCCCTCGGCCGCAACGTGCACCTCCTGCGCCCCGACCCGGCCGCCCTCGACCCCTGGTTCCTGGCCGGATTCCTGCGCGCCACCGCCAACAACCGCCAGGCCAGCTCGTACGCCTCCACCGCCACCCGGCTCGACGTCCGCCGCCTCCAGCTGCCGCGCCTGCCGCTCGCCGAACAGCGGCGGTACGGGGCCCGCTTCCGGGCCCTCGCGGAGTTCGAGCAGGCGCTGCGGCTCGCGGGCCGGCTGGGGGAGCAGCTGGTGCAGGGCATGTACGACGGCCTGGCGGACGGCACGGTCGCACCCTGATCGTCCGATCCGTACAACCCCTGGGTGACTGTCGGAGTCGGTGTATACGCTCGTCTCCGACAGACGGTTCGATCCAGGAGCAGTTATGTACGGCCACGGCTATCCGCAGCCGACGCCGACTCCGCAGCGCGGGGTGCCGGCGTCCGTCATCGTGCTGCGCGTGCTCTTCGCCGTGCTGCCGCTGCTCAGCATCGGCTTCCTCACCTGGGCGACGGCGCTGCGCATCGCCCTGCTGACCCGCAAGGTGTGGGACTGGATCCTGCTCGCCGTCTCGGTCGCCGTCGTCGTCGCGGGCCTGGTGCTGATGCCGGAGGATCCCGACGCGACCCGGGCCGACTGGGTCGTCGGGATGATCCTGCTCAACGCGGTGGCGTTCACGGCGTACTTCCTCGTCGTGGACATACGCCACGACCGCACGCCCGCCGCACCGGCCCAGGTCCCGCTCCCGTCCCCGTACAACCCGTACGCGGCCACGGTCCCGGCGCACCACCAGGGCCAGGGCTACGGCTACCCGCCGGTCCAGCCGCAGCCCCAGCCCCAGCCGCAAGCGCAGCCCCAGCCGCAGCCCCAGCCTCAACCCGTCACGCCCCCGAACCCCCGCATTCACCAGGTCCGCGCCGAACTCGACGAGCTCAGCGACCTCCTGCGCAGAGACCCGCGGGAAGGCGGCCGGTGAACGGCCGGATCGTCGCGGGGCGCTACGAGCTGGCCACCCTCATCGGCCAGGGCGGCATGGGCCAGGTCTGGACGGCCTACGACGGCCGGCTCGACCGGCGCGTCGCGGTCAAGCTGCTCCAGCCCGCCGGCCTCAGCGGCCCGGCGACGGCCGCCGACGAGCTGCGGCGCCGCTTCGTGCGCGAGTGCCGGGTGACGGCGCAGGTCGACCACCCGGGCCTGGTCACCGTGCACGACGCGGGCAGCGACGGCGACGACCTGTACCTGGTCATGCAGTACGTGGAGGGCGCGGACCTCGCCGACCACCTGGCCGAGCACGACCCGTACCCGTGGCCGTGGGCGGTGTCCGTCGCCGCGCAGCTGTGCGCGGTGCTCGCCGCCGTGCACGCCGTGCCGATCGTGCACCGCGACCTCAAGCCGCGGAACGTGATGGTCCGCCCCGACGGCGCGGTCACCGTGCTCGACCTGGGCGTGGCGTCCGTCCTCGACACCGACACCACCCGCCTCACGCACACCGGCTCGCCCATCGGCAGCCCCGCCTACATGGCGCCCGAGCAGGCGATGGGCGGCGCCGTCGGCCCGTACACCGACCTGTACGCGCTCGGGGTGACGCTGCACGAACTCCTCAGCGGAAACGTGCCCTTCGCCGGCTCCACCGCCCTCGGCGTGCTGCACCGGCACCTGTACGAGCCGCCCGTCCCCGTGCGCCGGCTGCGGCCCGAGGTGCCGGAGGCCCTGGAAGCGCTCGTGCTCCGGCTGCTCGCGAAGGACCCGCAGGCCCGGCCGTCGGGCGCCGAGGAGGTGTACGAGACGCTGCTGCCGCTCCTGCCGCAGCGCGGCGCACCCGGCCCCTCCGGCCCGCTGGACCCGACCCGTCCGTTCCGCCGCCCGCACGCGCCCTGGCCGGAGCGGACCGCCGCCCCGGCACCGCCGACGGCCCCCGCGATGCCCGCCAAGCCGGACGTCGCGGCGGCCGTGGACGAGGTGAAGCGGCTGCTCGGCGAGGGCTCCATCACGCAGGCCGTGGACATCCTCGGCGGCATCCTCCCGGCGGCCGCCGCCGAGCACGGCGAGCAGTCGCCGGTCGTCCGCATCCTGCGCAAGCAGTACGCGAGCACGCTGATGGACGACGGCCAGTACCGCCGCGCCCTGCCCGAGCTGCGCCGGCTCGCCGCCGACCGCGCGGCGGAGGCGGGCCCGGCCGACCCGCAGACGCTGCAGTTCCGCTTCGACGTGGCCCAGTGCCTGGAGCAGCTCGGCGACCCGGCGGCGCTCGCCGAGTACCGCGCCCTGCTGCCCTACCAGCAGTCCGCCGAACCGGGCTCGCGGGCCTTCGACATCCGGCACCGGATCGGGCTGCTGCTGCTCGCGATGGGCGACCACGCGTCGGGCCAGAGCGAGTTGCGGGCGCTGCTCTTCGACGTGGAGCGCACCCACGGCCCGTACCACCCCCTCGCCGCCGACCTGCGCCGCGCGCTCGACCACCAGCGCCAGATGGACCCGCGGGGCCCCCAGGGGGCGTACGGCTGGGGCACCTAGGCCAGGGCCTGGCCTGCCCGACTCCGCTCCCGGGAATCACGCGTGACGGCGGGCCGCCCGCGCACCCGGTCGGCGGAATCGCGAGGTCCTCCTACGGTTGCGGAACGGGCACTCCACGGACCTGGGCGGCGACCGGCAGCGGGTCGTGCCGCACCCGCTCCGACGGTATGCCCGCGTCCCCGAGGTGCCAGACGGCGGAGGTGACGAGACCGGCCGGGCCGCTGACGTACGCGATGTGTCCCGACCAGTCCGTACGGGCGCCGAGGACGGCGTCCAGCATCGAGTCGCCGAAGACCAGGCTCACCCGCAGCCACGGGCAGCGCTCCGTGAGGCGTTCGAGGGCGGGGCCGTCGTACCAGTCCCCGGCGGTCCGCGCGCCCAGGAAGAGATGGGCCGACAGGCCGGGCGGCCGACGGTGGGAGAGCTCCTGGAGCAGCGCCTTGGCGGAGGCCCAGCCGGTCCCGCCGGCCACGATCAGGATGTCCCGGTCCGGCTCCTCGTCGAGCGTGGCCCGCCCCTGCGCCGGGCCGAGCCGCAGCTCGTCGCCGACCCGCGTGTGCGCGACGAGCGCGTCGCCGACCCCGCCGGGCGCGGTGCGCCGGACGTGGAACTCCAGCTCCTCGCCCGGCACGCAGGCCGGTGTGTACGGCCGCCAGGTGTGCGGCAGCAGCGGCGACTCCACGCGCGCGTACTGCCCGGCGCGGTACGGGTACGGCTCGGCCGGCCGCACCCGTACGACGGCGAGGTCGTCCCCGCGCCGCTCGTGCGAGGTCACCGTGGCGGGCCAGGCCACCGGCTCGCCGACGGCCCGTTGGGCGCCGTCCACCATGGCGGCGGAGACGTGCCGCACCATCCGCACCCACGCCCGCTCGGCCTCGCCGTCCCAGGCGGGCCCCGCGGCGCCCCGCAGCGCCTCCACCAGTGACGCCTCGAACACCTGGTAGTGCACGGGCAGCACGCCGAGCCGCCGGTGGTCGCGGCCGAGCCGGGCGAAGGACTCGGCGAGCTCGTCGGGCCGGTCGAGGCCGTCGATCATGAACCAGAACGCGCGCTCCAGATGCGCCTGCTGGAACTCCATGGAGTCGGGGAACAGCTGCCGGAGGTAGGGGTGGCGGCCGAACATGGCGGCGTAGAGGCGGTCGATGAGGCCGGCGAAGGGCGTGACGGCGGCGAGGTGCCGGGTGATGGTCTCCTGGTCGGCGGCGCCGTCGTACGACGCCACGGGTGCTCTGGTCGTACGGGCGGGCCGCAGGAGGTTGTCCCGTAGCCGCATCGCCTCGCGACGGGCGAGCAGGGCGTGGTAGTCGTCGTGGTGACCGGTCATCCGCTCAGGGAATCGCACGGGAGCCCCAGGTGGGGAGGGCCGTTCGGCCCTCCGGGTCCCGCCGGGCGGCCCTCTCCTGACGGACCGGCAGGATCACGACTCGGCATCTGATTGGGTAACGGAAGGCAGAGATCCTTTTTGGCCTTTTTGTGCTGTGTAACGTGCGCGTTTGATCGTGTCCACGTCGCTCAAGGATTCCGAGATGACCACGCCTCCGCCGTCCGACCCGTTCGCCGCTGCTCCGGGAGCCGCGCCCATGGCGCCCCCGCCGGCCCCGAAGAAGAAGGGCGGCAAGCTGAAGGCGATCCTCACCTTCCTGGTGCTGATCGTGGTCGTCGGCGCCGTGAAGTTCGGCGTGCGCTACGGCTTCGACTTCCTCGCCGGTGACACCCCGGTCCACGCCGGGGTCGGCGACTGCGTCACCGTCAGCGGCCCGGAGAACGACCCGAAGGTCGACACCCAGGACTGCAACTCGGGCAAGAAGGACCTCTACAAGGTCGCCCAGGTCCACGAGGACACCTTCGACCTCAACAAGTGTGACCAGAACAAGTACTCGGCGCTTGCGCAGCAGTACGACATGGACAAGTTCGTCCTGTGTCTTGAGGACGTCAACGCGAAGTAAGTCCTCGCCGCGAGACACGCGGAAGGGGCCCGGCCCCGCGGGCCCGCCCCCAACCCCGGGA
>NZ_JBSGIW010000113.1:0-21969 GCF_053605265.1 Streptomyces sp. NPDC003943
CATGAGGGAGACGCTGGCACGCGGTGAGTGAGTACCGAACCGTCTTCCGCCTTTGCGGTCTTCTTACCGCCACATACGCGTGGGCCCCCACCGCCCGACGTGCGAGCCGCCGCGTTCACGGTGGCACCACCGCCGGTCCGGGTCTCGCCGGACGGGCACTCGGCGCCGGCCGCGGCCCCCGCCGGGGTAGCCGCCGGAGGCGACCGGAATGGCCACCTCGTTCTCCACGACGCGGGCGACGTCGTCGGCCTGCGCCACGGCGACCCGCCCCATCACCGGCGCCGCCGTCGCGGCGCCCACGGGGCCGGCCCTGGTCGCGTCCGGAACCCCTACGTCTCACCCCGGACCGCCCGCTCCAAACCGGAAACGCACGCCTTTCGCAGGTCCCTAACAAGGGCGTTCACGCCGGGCGGAGCCGTTATCCAGCCGTTACAAACGGTCATTTCGTACCCGTTTGCTGGCTTTTTTCGAGCCCCTCCGCTGCCTTTTCCGTACGCCGGACGGCTCGCGCGGCTATCACCCCCCACCGCCCCGCCGCAACCCCCCATCGCGAGGAAGTTCACCGACGTGCTCGGTAGCTTCGGCGCCCATGACCACAGCACACGCCACCACTTCGACCACCGGCCTGGACATCGGCCGGGCCGAGATCACGGACGGCGCCGACCTCTGGCGGATCGCCCGCGAGGCGGGAGGACTGGACGTCAACTCGCCCTACAGCTACCTGCTGTGGTGCCGGGACTTCGCCGGGACCACCGCCGTCGCCCGCGACGCGACCGGGCGCGCGGTCGGGTTCGTCACCGGCTACCTGCGGCCCGAGGCGCCGGGGACGCTCTTCGTCTGGCAGGTCGCCGTCGAGGGTTCGTATCGCGGAACCGGGGTAGCCGGAGCACTGCTCGACGCTCTGTCCGCCCGCGTGGCGGCCGAGCACGGGCTCGTCCGGATCGAGGCGACGGTCACACCGGGGAACGTGGCCTCCGACCGGATGTTCCGTTCGTTCGCGCGCCGGCACGGCGCCGGGGTGGCGCGGGAAGTCCTCTTCCCGTCGGCCGTGTTCCCCGGGCCGGCCGGTGCCGACGAGCCGCACGAGACCGCTCCCGCGTCGCACGAGCCCGAAGTGCTGTACAGCATCGGGCCCCTGACGCCCTGACAGCCGCCCGGACCCCCGGCCCTCCGAACCACCCACCCGCCACGTACCACCACCCTTGCGGAGCACGCGTGACCATCCTCACCACCCCCTTCACCACCCTCGCCCCGTCCGTCTTCGAGACCGTCGAGTCGGAGGTGCGCAGCTACTGCCGATCCTGGCCCGTGGTGTTCGAGCGGGCGAGCGGGAGCCGGCTGTACGACGAGCACGGGCGGCCCTTCCTCGACTTCTTCGCCGGCGCCGGATCGCTCAACTACGGCCACAACAACCCCGTACTGAAGCGGGCGCTGCTCGACTACCTCGCCTCCGACGGCGTGACGCACGGCCTCGACATGTCGACGACCGCCAAACGCGACTTCCTGGAGACCTTCCGCAGCACCGTCCTGGAGCCCCGCGCCCTGCCCTACAAGGTGATGTTCCCGGGCCCCACCGGCACCAACGCCGTCGAGGCGGCGCTCAAGCTCGCCCGCAAGGTCACCGGCCGGGAGACGGTGGTCTCCTTCACCAACGCCTTCCACGGCATGTCGCTCGGCTCGCTCGCCGTCACCGGCAACGCCGCCAAGCGGGCCGGTGCCGGGGTGTCCCTCCCGCATGCCACGCGCATGCCGTACGACCACTACCTGGGCGGGCGGACGCCGGACTTCCTGTGGTTCGAGCGGCTGCTCGACGACCCCGGGTCCGGCCTGGACCGCCCGGCGGCCGTGATCGTGGAGACGGTGCAGGGCGAGGGCGGGGTCAACGTCGCGCGCGCCGAGTGGCTGCGCGGGCTCGCGGAGCTGTGCCGGCGGCACGAGATGCTGCTGATCGTCGACGACGTGCAGATGGGCTGCGGCCGCACCGGTGACTTCTTCTCCTTCGAGGAGGCGGGCATCACGCCCGACATCGTCACCCTGTCGAAGTCCATCAGCGGCTACGGACTGCCCATGGCGCTGTGCCTCTTCCGCGCCGAGCTGGACCTGTGGCAGCCGGGCGAGCACAACGGCACCTTCCGCGGCAACAACCCGGCCTTCGTCACCGCGACCGCCGCCCTCGACGCGTACTGGCGCGACGGCGCCCTGCGCGAGCGCACCCTCGGCCGGGCCGAGCGGGTCGAGCGCGCCCTCACCGGCCTGT
Organism: Streptomyces sp. NPDC003943; assembly: GCF_053605265.1. Classification (NCBI taxonomy): domain Bacteria; kingdom Bacillati; phylum Actinomycetota; class Actinomycetes; order Kitasatosporales; family Streptomycetaceae; genus Streptomyces; species Streptomyces sp. NPDC003943. Next base: position 2,258 of record NZ_JBSGIW010000113.1, read on the forward strand.
GCGGCGACGACGGGCGCACGGCCCGCTCCGTCCGGGGCCGCGGGCTCGTCTGGGGCCTGGAGTTCGCCGAACCGGCACGGGCCGCGGCCGTGTGCCGGCGGGCCTTCGAGCTCGGGCTGCTCCTGGAGACCTCGGGTCCGCACGACGAGGTGGTGAAACTGCTGCCGCCGCTCACCGCCACCGACGACGAACTCGACGAGGGGCTCGGCATCCTCGCCCGGGCCGTGCGCCACGCCGCCGCCGGCCGGTCCGCCGCCTGACACGAAAGGCAACAGCATGATCGTCCGTACCTTCGCCTCGCTCGACGGCACCGAGCGACACGTCCGCGCCGCCTCCGGCACCTGGGAGAGCAGGCGGATCGTCCTGGCCCGGGAGCGGGTCGGCTTCTCCCTGCACGAGACCGTCCTGTACGCCGGGACCGAGACGTCCATGTGGTACGCGAACCACGTGGAGGCCGTCGTCTGCGTCGAGGGCGAGGCCGAGCTCACCGACCACGAGACGGGCCTCACGTACACCATCGTGCCCGGAACGATGTACCTGCTCGACGGGCACGAGCGGCACACCCTCAAGGTCAGGCGCGACTTCCGGTGCCTGTGTGTCTTCAACCCGCCGGTCACCGGCCGCGAGGACCACGACGAGAACGGCGTGTACCCGCTGCTCACCGAGCCGGAGCCCGAGCCCGAGCACGAATCCGAGCCCTCGCCCAAGCCCTGACCCAGCCGACCCAGCCCACGAGAACGAGCACGAGGAAGGAAGGCAGTCCCACCCATGGCCTCCGCCCCCACCCGTCCCATCGACCTCTACCCCACCCGCGGCGCCGAGGAGGTGCTGATCGGCCGCAAGGACCCCGTCGTCTGGTCCGCCCCCGGCACCCCCGGCCCGTTCTGGGCGCGCGAGCTGGAGGCGTACGACCGCGACGGCTTCGTCACCGTCGAGGAGCTCGTCACACCCGACGAGGTCGCCGGGCTGCGCGCCGAGCTGGACCGGCTCGTCGCCGACCCCGCCGTGCGCGAGGACGAGCGGGCGATCGTCGAGCCGGCCTCGCGGGAGATCCGCTCGGTCTTCGAGGTGCACCGGATCAGCGAGGTCTTCGCCCGGCTCGCCGCCGAGCCCCGGGTCGCCGGGCGGGCCCGGCAGATCCTGGGTTCCGAGGTGTACGTCCACCAGTCGCGGGTCAACGTCAAGCCCGGCTTCGGCGCCAGCGGCTTCTACTGGCACTCGGACTTCGAGACCTGGCACGCCGAGGACGGGCTGCCGCAGATGCGCACCGTGTCGGTGTCGATCGCGCTCACCCCGAACCACGCCACCAACGGCAGCCTCATGATCATGCCGGGTTCGCACCGCACCTTCCTCGGCTGCGCCGGCGAGACCCCGAAGGACAACTACAAGCGGTCGCTGCAGATGCAGGACGCGGGGACGCCGTCGAACGAGGCGCTGACGACCTTCGCCGACGCCTGCGGGATCCGCCAGTTCACCGGGCCGGCCGGCTCGGCGACCTGGTTCGACTGCAACGCGCTGCACGGCTCGGGCGACAACATCACCCCGTACCCGCGCAGCAACGTCTTCTTCGTCTTCAACAGCGTGGAGAACCGGCCGGAGGCACCGTTCGCCGCACCGGTGCGGCGGCCGTCGTTCATCGCCTCGCGCGACTTCGAACCGGTCGGTTCCGCCGCCGGGTGACCTCCCCGGCCGGATTCACCGCCGGAGGCCCCGACCGGGGCTCCCGTCGCCGCCGTCCTGAAATCTCTCCACTCCCGGAAGGACCCTCATGTCCCGTGCCCTGCGCCCCGATCGGCTCGACCGGCTCGACCGGCTCGACCGGCGAGGTTTTCTCACCCTGGCCTCCGCCTGCGGGGTCGCCGGAGTGCTGACCGCCTGCAGCCGTACCGAGGTGGGCACGGGTGCCCCGAAGGAGGACGCCGGGCTGCTCGCGAAGCTGCGCGAGCAGGGCTTCGTGCGGGTCGGTTTCGCCGGTGAGGCGCCGTACGGCTTCCAGGACGGCGACGACCTCGCCGGCGAGGCGCCGACGCTGCACCGGGAGGTGTTCCGTGCGCTCGGGGTGCGCGAACTGCGGCCGACGCTCACCGAGTTCGGCTCGCTGATACCCGGGCTGCTGGCCGGCCGGTTCGACGTCGTGAGCGCGGGCATGTCGATCACGCCCGAGCGGTGCGCCAAGGTGATCTTCTCCGAGCCCGAATTCGTCTCGCCCACCGCCCTGATGGTCCCGAAGGGCAATCCGAAGCGCCTGACCGACCTCTCGTCCTGCGCGCGGGCGGGGGCGACGGTGGGCGTGCTGACCGCCGCCGTGGAGGCTTCGTACGCGAAGGCCGCGGGCGTCCCCGACGGGTCGGTGAAGACGCTGGCCAAGCAGCAGGACGGTCTCGACGCGCTGCTCGCCGGACGCGTCGACGCCTTCGCGCTCACCGGGATCTCGCTGCGCTGGCTGGCCCGGACGAACCGGGGCGCGGCGGTGGAGGTGGCCACCCCCTTCGTGCCCGTCGTGGACGGTGTGAAGCAGTGGAGCGCGGGCGGAGCGGTGTTCCGGCCGGGAGCGCGGTCGCTGCGGGACGCGTTCGACCGCGAGCTCGCGAGGATCACCGGTGATCCGGGGCGCTATGTGGGTCTGATCGGGCGCTACGGCTTCACCAAGCAGGAGGCGCCGCCCCGGTCGCTGCGCACCGCGGACCTGTGCGCGGGCAAGGGGCCGGCGTGAGCGACTTCCTGCCGGCTCTCCGGCGGGCGCTGCCGCGGCTCGGCGAGGGGCTGCTCGTGACGCTGGAGGCGACGCTGCTCGGGGCGGCCCTCGCGCTGGTCCTGGCGTACGCGCTGGGGCTGATGTCCGGCTCGCGGCGGCTGCCGGTGCGCGCCGCGGCCCGCACGGTCGTCGAGTTCTTCCGGGGCACCTCGCTGTACGTGCAGCTGTTCTGGCTGTTCTTCGCGCTGCCGATGCTGGGCTTCCGGCTCGAACCGCTGGCCTGCGGCGTGGTGGCGCTGGGGCTCAACTTCGGTGCGTACGGGGCCGAGGTGGTCCGGGGCGCGGTCGCGGCCGTGCCCCGGGCGCAGCAGGAGGCGGCGGTCGCCCTCGGCATGGGGCCGTGGCTGCGGCTGCGGCGGGTGGTGCTGCCGCAGGCGCACGCGCTGATGGTGGCGCCGTTCAAGAACCTGCTGGTGCAACTGCTCAAGGCGACGCCGCTGCTCTCGCTGGTCACGGTGCCCGATCTGACCTTCGAGCTGGACCAGTTGCGGTCGGCGACGGGTGACACGGCTGCGGCGTATCTGGTGCTGCTCGCGGTCTACGGGGTCCTGGCCGGAGCGGTGAGCCTGCTGATGAACGCGCTGGAGCGGGCCGCGCGGGCCCGGCTCGGCGGACTCGACGGCCCGGGCGGGCTCGGCGGTCCCGGCAGTCCGGGCGGTCCGGGCAGTCCCGGCAGGCTCGCCGGTGCCGGCAGGCTCGCCGATGCCGGCAGGCTCGGCGGGCTCGGCGGGCTTCGGACGGGAGGTGGCCGGTGATGTGGGACGGGGAGGCGGCCTGGGCCGCGCTGCCGGTCGTCCTGAAGGGTTTCGGTGTCACGCTCGTCGCGACCGTGCTCGGCTTCGCGGTGGCGGCGCTGCTCGGGCTCGCGCTCGCGCTCGTGGGGCGCGCCGCGCCCCGCTGGGTGGCGCTGCCGGTGACCGGCGCGGCCGCGTTCGTCCGGTCGACGCCGCTGCTCGTGCAGCTGTTCGCGGCCTGGGTGCTCGTCCCCGGCCTGGACGCCCCCGTCCTGGGCGTCCTGGTCCTCGGGGTGCACTACGCGGCGTACCTGGCCGAGGTGTACCGGGCCGGCATCGATTCCGTACCGCGCGGGCAGTGGGAGGCGTGCACGGCGCTGTCCCTGCCGCGGCGGCGGGTGTGGCGGGCCGTGGTGCTGCCGCAGGCGGTGCGCAACGTGCTGCCGCCCCTGGGCAACTACGCGGTCTCGATGTTCAAGGAGACGCCACTGCTGTCCGTCATCACGGTGCACGAGATGGTGCACGAGGCGAACACCTTCGGCAGCACGCACTTCGCCTATCTGGAGAGTTTCACCCTGGCCGGCGCGGTGTTCCTGCTCGCGAGCTGGCCGACGTCCGTGCTCGTACGACGACTGGAGGCACGCCTTGCCCATTGAGAAGACGGAAGCCGGGGCCCGGCCTGCGGAGGCGGTGTCCGGGACGGCGCCCGGGACGCCCCCCGAGGCGGTGCGGTTCGAGCGGGTGACCAAGCGGTACGGCGATCAGGTCGTGCTCGACCGTCTCGACCTGGCGGTCGGGCGCGGCGAGCGGGTGACGCTGATCGGCCCGAGCGGTTCCGGCAAGACGACCATCCTGCGGCTGCTCATGACCCTGGAGCGGGTCTCGGACGGCGTCATCCACGTGGCCGGGCAGCCCTACTCGCACATGCCGGGCGGCGGGACGGGCTCCGGAACGGACGGCAGCGCGGACAGCGCGGCAGGCGGGGCGCTGGTGCCGGCGAGCGAGCGGTATCTCGCCCGGCGGCGGCGCGGGATCGGCATGGTCTTCCAGCACTTCAACCTGTTCCCGCACATGACGGTGGAGCAGAACATCGTCGAGGCTCCGGTGCACGTGCTCGGCGAGAGCCGTGAGGAGGCGCACGAGCGGGCCCGCGAACTGCTCGGCCTGGTCGGCCTCGCCGACAAGGCCGGCGCCCGGCCGACCCGGCTGTCCGGCGGTCAGCAGCAGCGGGTGGCGATCGCCCGCGCCCTCGCGATGCGGCCGGAGATCCTGCTGCTCGACGAGGTGACCTCGGCGCTCGATCCGGAGCTGGTGGCGGAGGTCCTGGACGTGCTGCGGGACATCGCGCGGGACACGGACATCACCCTGCTGTGCGTGACGCACGAGATGGGCTTCGCACGGGACGTCTCCGACCGGATCCTGATGTTCGACCGCGGGTCGGTGGTGGAGTCGGGTCCGGCAGCCCGACTGCTCGACGCCCCGGCCCACGAGCGGACCCGGGCGTTCCTGAGCTCCGTGCGCTGAGAGCCCGCCCCGAGACACTCCAGGGCCGAACCCGGACCGAACCCGGACCGAACCCGAGCCGGGCCCTGACTCGAACGTCTACCGTCCGTTCCTGTGCACGAAAGGATGAATGCGGACCGACGTCGGCGTTTCGCGTGCGGACCGGCGCCACCCTGCTGACGTGCGTAAGGAGCGCGAGATCACGGTGCCGCGGCAATGGCGGCCGGTGGCGGTGGGGAAGACGGTGGGGCCCGGCCGTCAGGCCGGGCGGGGACATCCGGCGCGGCCGCCGTCGGCGGTGCGGCGGGTGAGCGTCCGGGACCGGTTGCGGTACTGGGTGGACCGGGCCGTGGTGAGAGGAATGACCGCGCTCGTCGGCTGGCTGGCGCTCGTCTGCCTGGCGGTCGTGGCGCCCGCGAGCACGCTGCTCGTGTGGACCGACACGCGGGCGCCGGTCACTCTCGGGGGCAAGGCGGCGGCGGTGTGGCGCAGCGTCGGACAGACGCTGCGGCTCGGCGGCGAGGTCGGACCGCCGCTGCGGATCGCGCTCTCGTTACTGCTGGCGCTGGTGGCCCTGCTGTACGTGTCCACGCTCGTCGGCATCATCACGACCGCGCTCACCGACCGGCTGACGGAGCTTCAGCGCGGCCACTCCACCGTGGTGGAGGAGGGCCACACGGTCGTGCTCGGCTGGTCCGAGCAGGCCCCGACGGTCGTCGCCGAGCTGGTCGCCGCCCATGCGCAGCGCCGGAGCGGCGCCGTCGCGGTCCTCGCGGAGCGGGACACCACCGACATGGAGGAGGAGCTGCGCGCCGGCCTGCCGGGCGGCTCCCGCCGGGTCCGCGCCAGGACCCGGACCCGGCTGCTGTGCCGGAGCGGACGCCCCGCCGATCCGGTGGCGCTCGCCCGGGTCGGGCCCGCCACGGCCGGCGCGGTGGTGGTCCTGCCACCGGACGGCCCCGACAGTGGCGCGCAGGTGGTCAAGGCGCTGCTCGCACTGCGGGCCGCGCTGGGCGACGGGCGTACGGTCCGGGTGGTCGCGGCGGTCCGCGACGGCCGCTACCGGGCCGCCGCCGCGCTCGCCGGCGGCCCCGGTGCCACGGTCCTCGACGTGGACGACATCGCGGCCCGCCTGCTCGTCCAGTGCGTCCACCGGCCGGGCCTCGCGCTCGTCCTGGAGGACCTGCTCGACTTCGCGGGCGCCGAGCTGCACACCCTCCACGAACCAGGGCTCGCCGGACTCCGGTTCGGCACGCTGCGGTCCCGCTGCGCCGACGCGTGCGCGGTGGGGATCGTACGGGGCGACGGCACGCTCGTCCTCAATCCGCCGCCGGAGACGGAGCTGGGCCCCGGCGACGGCCTCGTCGTGGTCGCCGAGGACGGGCGCGCGCGGGCGCTCGGCGGCGAGGTGCCGGCGGTCGACGCCACGGTGATCGCGGCCGGTGCGCCACCGTGTGCACCCCGCCCGTACCGCGTGGTGATGCTCGGCTGGAACCGTCGCGCCGCGCGGGTGGTGGAGCTGCTGGTACGAGGCGGCGCACCCGGGTCGACCGTGGACGTGGTCGCGGTGGAGGCGCCCGAGGAGGGCGTGCCGGTGCTGTTCCACCGCGACGATCCGCTGACGGACGCGGCGGTCCGCCGCGTCGACGGCCGCTACGACCAGGTGATCGTCCTCGGGCCGGACCGCACACCGGGTGCCGAGGAGCCGGACGACCGGACCCTGGTCACGCTCCTCCACCTGCGGGCCCGCGAGGCCGAGACCGGCCGCGCGCTCCCGCTGGTCGCCGAGCTGGCCGACGCCCGCAACCGCGCCATCGCGCCCGTCGGCCCCGGCGCGGACGTGGTCGTGAGCGGGCGGCTCGTCGGGCTGCTGATGGCCCAGATCTCCCAGAACGGCCACCTCGCGGCCGCGTTCGAGGAGCTGTTCGCGGCGGGCGGCGCCTCCGTACGGCTGCGGCCGGCGGGCGACTTCGTCCTGGACGGTGCCGAGGCGTCGTTCGCGACGGTCGTGGCGGCGGCGGGCCGGCAGGGCGCGTGCGCGATCGGCTACCGCTCGGCGGCGGCCGAGGTACGCCTCAACCCGCCGAAGCGAGCGGTGCGGTGCTGGGGTGACGGCGACGAGGTGATCGTGATCGAAGCGGAGCCGGAGGCGGACGAACCCTGATGACGAGTTCTCGACAGGGAGTGGTGGCTTCCGCATCGGGCCGGGCCAGGCGGGCAGAACGCGGAGGACGCATGACAAGCGGGCGACGACGTGAGGAGCATCCATGACGACGTGGCCGCCGGCCGAAGAGCCGGTCTTCACCGCCGACTTCGACTCACGGGAGCAGTGGACCGCGGGCCGCTCCTGGGCCTATCCGGGCGGCGGCCCGGTCAACCCGGGTGACAACAAACTCGACTACCTGACGGCTGATCCCGCTTACACCCGCGGCGGCGTCTTCCGCGCGACCCGCCGCCGGGACGGCAAGTGGGACACGGGGCTCCTGACGACCGAGGGCGCCCCCGGAGGCTTCGAACTGCGCGCCGGCGACACACTGGAGGCGCGGGTCCGGCTGCCCGAGGAGATGGGCGCCTGGCCGGCGATCTGGACCTGGCGGGACGGCGGGAACGAGGTCGACGTCTTCGAGTACCACCCCGACAACCCGGACCTCCTCGAACTCTCCAACCACGTCCGCGGCACCTACCACTACCACCGCTCCCCCACCGTGAGCCCAGGCGCCTGGATCCGGCTGCGCACGGAGTTCGGGGCCCGCTCGGTGACCTGGTGGCTCGACGACACCGAGATCTTCACCGACAACCGCGGCGTCGGCCGGGGCTGGCGCGCCGACCTCATCGTCAACCTGTCGGTGTGCGCGGGCCGCTACCACCCGGCGCCGCCCCCGGAGGCGGAGGAGATGTCGTACGAGGTGGGCGAGCTGCGCGTGTACCGGTCGGCGGGCGGAGGCTGGCCGGGCTGGCCGGCCTGACGGCCCGGTCAACCGATGTGCAGGGCCACGCCGCAGACGCCGTGGTTGTTGCGGACCGCGGCGCGCCAGACGCGCAGGGGGCCGTCGAGGACGCTCTCCTCGCCGGCGGTGTAGTCGAGCCAGTCCTGGTCCTCGGCCGCGGCGCGCTCGGCCGGGGTGAAGGTGAGGGCCGCCTCGACGTCGGGAAGGGCATGGCGGGTCTCGGCGGCGGTGAGGAGGAAGTTGCCGCACCAGCCGGGCAGGAGGGCGGCGCGGGCCGGGCCTATGGAGTGGAAGAGGGAGGAGACCGCGTACTCCTTGGACTGCACCGAGACGAAGAGGCCGTCGAGGTCCTGACCGTCCCAGAGGTCGTCGACGACGTAGAAGTACGGGTCGGTGATGCCCTCGCAGAGCTCGTCGACGTGACGGCCGGGAGCGGTCAGGGCGCGGAACGCGTCGATCGCGTCGCGCCGGGTCGGGTGCCCGTACCAGGCTCGGTGGTCCGGAAGCGGGGCCCGCCGCCACGCCTCCCAGCGCTCCCGCGCGCCGGGCGTGGTGCGGTCGGCCGCCATCGCCGGCAGCAGCAGCGGCGCGTGCTGCGCGATGACCGTGTCGGGGTGGCTGCTGATCCCCCAGGCGCTCGTGAATCCCATGTCACGGACGCTATCGCCCGCCACTGACAGTGGTCGGGCGTCACCACCAGTAAGTGGGGTACTTCGGGGCGCCGCGGCGGATGCGGGAGACGGCGAACTCCATCACGACGAGCACCAGTGTGGCGCCGAAGAGCAGCGGGACGAAGCGGGCCGGGGCGGGCGACTGGAGGACGACGACCACGGCCGTGGCGCAGGCAGGCGAGTGCGGGGTGCGGGCGAGGTGGGTCAGGGCGAGGGTGACGCCGGCGGCGACGGCCGCGGCCCAGGCACTGGCGCCGGCCAGTGCCAGGGTGGCGTAGCCCGCGGCGGCGGCCAAGAGGTGGCCGATGACGACGCTGCGCGGCTGGGAGAGCGGCGCGGTCGGGGCGCCGTGGACGAGGGCGGCGCTCGCGGCCAGCGGGGGTATGAGGACCGGTTCGTGAATGGCCGCGCCGATGGCGACGAGACCGAGGAGGACGACCGTGACGGCGCTCACGCTGTGGAAGGCGGCCGCCGGCGCCGGGCGGGCCGGGGCGCGGCCGGCCTTCCGGGGCTTGGGCGTGGTCTCGGCCGTGGCGGCGGACGTGGCGGTCTCGGGGGCTGCGGTGTCGGTGCTCATGGTGAGGTGAAGTGTTTCCGGAGGCAGGGGATCGGGAGGGCAGGCGTACGGACCCTGTGATCGACAGTCGGCCCGCCCTTGCGCCCACGCCTGCGCCGCCCGGATGGGGGCGGCGCGACCACGGTTGATTGTATACAAAACGTTGAACCGCGGACGAGTGGGGTCGGTCACCAGCTCGGACGAGGTGTCAGACGCCGCTGCCATAATCCGGACATGATCAAGGACGACGCGATCCGTCATGTGCCGGAACTGGGGATGGTGGTGATCCCACCGGGCGATCCCAAGGTCTCGGTGGCGTTCGCCGTTTTCGACGACTCGCTCGCCGCCCTGCGCGCCTTCGTCCTCGGTCGTCTCAAGGAGCGCGGATCCGAAGCCGGGTCCGGGTCCGGGTCCCGGTCCGGGGCGAGGGTGCCGGTCGTCGTGGGGCTCACCCCGCGGCCCGACAACGCCCACAACCCCCGGGCTCTGTCGGTCACCGCGCCGCCGGCCGTCGGCGGCACGCCGCACGAGCGGCACCTGGGGTACGTGTACGACAGCTTCCTGCACTTCCACGGCGCGGAGATCCACCGCCTCGCCGAGACTTCGCCGGTACCCGTCGGCTGCCATGGCTGGATCGAGCTCGACCCGATCGGCGAGGACGAGTTCGAGGACGAAGACGAGAACGAGGACGAGGGCGGTGGCCGCGCGGCGGACCGGGCGCCGGACCGGCGCCGCCCGTTCACCCGGGCCGAACAGCTGGCCGCCGGGCACTGGATCGGAGGCGTACGGCTCAACCTGCCCGACCAGGAGACGCTGCGCGCCCTCGTCGACGCCTTCGACGCCTCGGCGCTGCCCGGCGCGGCACCCGATGAGCCGGCTCCGGTCGTCGCCGGACCTCCTGCCGACGACCTCCCGGCCCGGGACGCGGAGGCGGAGCAGCGAGTGCCGGCCTGGGCGCGGTACCGGGCGCTGCCGCACGACTACGAGGGGCTGCGCGCGATCAGCCGCACCGTCCACGGTCGTACGTCGGTGCTCGTCGTCGACCGCGCGGGGCTCCAGGCGGGTGAGTTCCACCTGCCGGACGGCCCGCTCACGCTGCTCGACGAGCGGGCCCGCCCGGAGGCCGTGGCCGCGCTGCGCCGTCACGGCGTCCGGCTTCCCGGGGCGCCGCTCCCGGACGGCTCCCCGGCCGACTCCTCGGGCGGCTTCCCGGACGCCTTCCCGGACGGCTTCCCCGACGCGACGGTCTCGGTGGGCGAGGTCTGGTCACTGCGCCTGGTCGAGGACGCGGTCGCGCTGCGCGATCTGCCGGAGGCGGGCACGTACGACCCGGGGACGGGGACGCTCACCGTGTACGCCCACGCCTACGCGGAGCCGATGACCGCGCTCGTACGACGGCACGGCGGCGTCCCGCGGACCGTGGTGCGCCGTGCGCCGGACCGGGACACGGCCGAGCACAACCGCCGGGCCGGGCTGCCCGCGGCACAGGCCGGTCCGCTGCGCTCCACGGCCCGGCTCACCGGGCGGGCCCTCGGCCTGATACCGGAGCGGCACCGGCCGTGGCTGGGCGCCCGAAGGGTGACCCCTGGGTCGCGGCCGGCCGCGACGGCGGGCGCCGACAACCCGTACTACGTGCGCGAGCTGACGGCGATGTTCGGCCTGGCCGAGGAGCCGCGGCGGGCGGCGGAGTGCCGGCTGTGCGGCGCCCCGGCCCTGGAGGCCGGGGCGCCTGGTCAGGGGCTCGCGTACTGCTTCGGCTGCTGCCGGCTGGCCCAGCGCGGGGTCATCCGCGACAACGGGACGGACGGGCCGTGGACGGACGCCGTCATCCACGCCGTGCGCCGGCTGGTCGAGATCGAGTTCTCCGGGCCGCCGTCGCTCGCGCAGCTCGGACGGGTGTCGGTGACCGATCCGGAGGTCGCCGACGAGGCGATGCTGTGCCGGTTCCTGATACCTCGGCCGTTCGCCCGGGTGACGACGGCCCGCCCGGCCCGGCCGACGCGGACCTGGACGGAGTGGCTGCGGCTCGCCGGGGTGCTCGACGGCGGGCTGCGCCGGTCGATGGGCACGGTCACCGTGGCGAGCGACGGGCACCTGTGCCGTTCGCTGTTCGAGCGGCACGTCGACGACTTCTTCCACCACTGGGGCGTGGCGCACGAGCCGGAGCCGCACTATCCACGGCACCCCGAACTGAACACGACGGGCCTGCGCGCCGACTGGCTGCTCGGCGACGGCACGTACGTCGAGGCGCTCGGCCTCATGGAACAGGAGCGGTACGCGGAGAAGGCACGGCGCAAGGCCGAGCTGGCCCGCGTGTCGGGCATCCGGCTGGTCACGGTGACGGCCGGAGACCTGGACCGGCTGCCGGAGATCTTCGCGCCCTGGCTGCCCGGCCGGGCCGGCGCACGTCCTGTGGGAGGGTGAGCCCGTGACCTCGACGCCGGACACCGACAACACCGAAAACACCCACGACGCCGCCGACACCCAGGACGCCCGCGGCGCCCACCGGACGACCCCGCGGACGGCCCGGACGGCCCCGCAGACGGCCCCGCAGACGGCCCCGCAGACGGCCCCGCGAACGACTCCGGGCGGCGGCCGGGTCCTGCTCGGCTGCATGGGCCTGGGCGGGAGCTGGGACCCCAGCCCCTATTCCGCCGCCGACGTCGACGCCGCCGAGGCGGCGGTCGAGGCCGCCCTGGACAGCGGCATCACCGCCTTCGACCACGCGGACATCTACCGGCACGGCAAGGCGGAGGCCGTCTTCGGCGAGGTCCTCGCCCGCACACCGGGGCTGCGCGAGCGGATCACCCTCCAGTCGAAGTGCGGGATCCGGCTCGCCGACGGTGACCGGCCCGGCCTCTACGACCTGCGCGGGGCCGGCATCGTGCGCCGGGTCGAGGAGAGCCTCACCCGGCTGCGCACCGACTTCCTCGACGTGCTCCTGCTGCACCGGCCCGACCCGCTCGCCGACCCGGCGGACGTCGCCGAGGCCCTGGAGTCGCTCCACCGCCAGGGGCTCGTACGACGGTTCGGCGTCTCCAACATGAACGCACCCCAGATCGCCCGGCTGCAGGCCCACCTCTCGCTGCCCCTCGTCGCGAACCAGCTGGAGCTGAGCCTGCTGCGCCGGGACTGGCTGGAGGACGGTGTCCTCGTCAACACGGCCGCGGCCGCCGCCGTGGGCTTCCCCGTCGGCACGGTCGAGCACTGCATGGCCCACGGCATCGGTCTCCAGGCATGGGCCCCGCTGGCCCAGGGCCGCTACACCGGGCGTCAGGAGACGGCGGACGAGCACGCCACGGCGGCGCTCGTCGCCGACCTCGCGAAGGAGAAGGGCACCACTCCGGAGACGATCGTGCTGTGGTGGCTCCAGCGCCACCCCGCCCGCATCGCCCCGGTCATCGGCACGAGCCGTCCCGAGCGCATCCGCGCCTGCCGGGACGCCGCCGTCGCCGCCCCGGACCTCGGGCACGAGGAGTGGTACCACCTGTGGATCACGGCGCGCGGCGCGGCCCTGCCGTGACGGACGGCAGGAGCGGCCGCGTCCCGGCCGGGAACCCGGGACGCGGCCGGACCGTTGGCGAAGCCAGGACCGGAAACGAGCCAGGGACGGGAGCCCGCCAGAAGATGAACGACGCGCAGCACGCCCAGGCGTGCTCCTTCGCCCAGCTCGCCGGGGATCCCGACTCCCCCGTGCTGCTCCACGTCCCGCACTCCTCCCGGGTGGTGCCCCCGGAGGTGCGCGCGGGCATCGTGCTCGGCGACGCGGAGCTGGAGCGCGAGCTCGACCACATCACCGACGCGCACACGGAGGAGATCGCGGCCGTGGCGGCGGCGTCGGCTGGCGTGGCCCCCTGGCGGTTCGTCAACCGGCTGTCGCGGCTGGTGGTCGACCCCGAGCGGTTCCCGGACGAGCGGGAGGAGATGCTGACGGTCGGGATGGGCGCGGTGTACACGCGGACCACGCACCGCGCCGAGCTGCGGCCGGCCGGCTTCGACCCCGTACCGCTCGTCGGCCGCTACTTCACGCCGTACGCCGAGGCCATGACCCGGGCCGTGGACGAGCGGCTCGCGGCGGTGGGGCGCGTGGTGATCGTGGACGTCCACTCGTACCCGACGGCGCCGCTCCCGTACGAGCTGCACGGCGACGGCCGCCGTCCGCCGGTCTGCCTGGGCACGGACGCCTTCCACACGCCGGCTCCGCTGCTCGCTGCGGCGCGGCGGGCGTTCGCCGGCTTCGGTGGGGTGGGGACGGACAGCCCGTTCGCCGGGACGTACGTGCCGCTGGCGCACTACGGGAAGGACCCGCGGGTCACGGCGCTGATGGTGGAGATCCGTCGCGACCTGTACATGACCGAGCCCGGAGGCCCCGCCGGGCCGGGGGCGCGGGCCCTGGGCTGCGCCCTGGCCGCCCTCGTCGACGCCGTTTCCTGAGGCATTGCGTTTCCTGAGGCACCGCGCGCCGGAGCCCCCGCGCGTAAAATGGGGCAGATGAGCGCACTGCGGTACGAGCTGGTGTTCTCCGGTGGGACGGGCGAGACCCGGGACGCCGTGGTGGTCGAGCGGACCTCGGCCACGGGTCCCGGCGGGCACCCGGTCTACGCCGATGTGACGGGCATCATCCGCGCCGAGATCAGCGACCGGGCGGAGGTGCGCATCCTCGCCTCGGGCGGCCACCAGGACGCCCCGCAGCGAGTGGTGGCCAGACGGCTTCCGGAGGCCCCGGGCGCGGCCGGCGCGGACGTCGCCTAAGCTTCCCGGATGACCACGATCGACCCCTCTTCCGAGCAGTCCGACCCGCGCTACGTCCGGGTCACCATCGAGCTCGTCGCCGAGATCACCGACGAGCAGGCCCTCAAGGCCGCCGCCCTGGAGCAGGTGCGGAACGACGAGTACCTGGACGACGCCGAGCGCACCCAGTCCGTCGAGGCGATCGAGCTGGACCCGTCCGGCTCCCTCGCCCACTTCATCGACCCGATCGAGCTGCTCGGCGACGTCCCCGGCGTCGAGCTGACCTCGGCCACCTGGGAGTCCGCCCACACCGAGTACGACCCGGACGAGGAGACCTGGGAAGAGCACTCCGTGGAGGACTGACCCCCGCTCTCCCTCCCCCTTCCCGATCGCCTTCCGCCGCGCGGCGCTCGACCGGAGCACCGCGCGGCTGGTAGGAGATCCCTGCACAGTACGTCGGGGCAAGGGGGCACGAAATGAAGCCGCTGGAGGCAGGGGATCCGGCATCGGTCGGAGACGGCCGGTACCAACTGGTCGGACGGCTCGGCCAGGGCGGCATGGGGGTGGTGTACCTGGGCCGCTCCCGGTCCGGCCGGGCGGTGGCGGTCAAGGTCGTACGGCCCGAGCTGGGCACTGACCCCGAGTTCCGGCGCCGCTTCGCCCGTGAGGTGGCGGCGGCCCGGCAGGTCGGCGGCTTCCACACGGCCCCCGTGGTCGACGCGGACCCGGACGGGCAGCCGGCCTGGCTGGTCACCGCGTACGTTCCCGGGCCCACGCTGCGGACCGTCCTCGACCAGGTCGGGGCGCTGCCCGCCGACAGTCTCACCCTCCTCGCCGCCGGCCTCGCGGAGGCGCTGGAGTCCATCCACCGGGCCGGCGTGGTCCATCGCGACCTCAAGCCCGCCAACATCATCGCCGCCGAGGACGGGCCGCGCGTCATCGACTTCGGCATCGCCCGGGCGCTCGACGGCACCACGGCGCTCACCCGCACCGGCTTCCAGGTCGGCACGCCGGGCTATCTCGCACCCGAGCAGCTCACCGGCGGCACGATCACGCCGGCCGTCGACATGTTCGCGCTGGGCGTCGTGCTCTGCCAGGCGGCGGGCGGCGCGCCCTTCGGCGACGGCTCGTCGGCGAGCTGGCTCTACCGGGTCGTCCACGAGGAGCCAGAACTCACCCCCGTCCCCGTCGCACTGCGCGGACTCGTCGCCGCGTGCCTGGCCAAGGCCCCGGAGCAGCGGCCCACGCCCTCGGCACTGCTCGACGCGCTGACGGTGCGACACCGGCCGGACGGCGGCTGGCTGCCGGACGAGGCGACGGTGCTGCTGGCGGCGGCCCGGGAGCACCCGACGACCGAGGCCGTACGGGAGGAGCCGGCCGGGGACGCGCCCACGGAGAGAGACGAGCACGTGCCGACGGCCACGGCAGTGCCGGGGACGACGCCGAGCGCCGCGTCGCCCCCGGCTGAACCGACGGCCTCCCGGCAGACGCCCGGGCCGACGCCCTCCCGGGAGACGACCGGACCGACGCCCTCCCGGGAGACGACCGGACCGACGCCCGTACCGGTGACGACACCCGTCACCGCCTCGCACACGGCCGAACCGACGGCCCCGGCCATCCCCGGCTCCGCTTCCACCGCTCGGCGCTCGCGCCGCCGCCGTACGGCCGTGGGCGCGGCGCTCGTCGTGTGCGCGGCCGTCGCCGGCCTCCTCGTCTGGCAGCCCTGGCAGTCGGAGACGCCGGGCGGCGGGGCGAAGGGTGGGGCAAAGACCGGGGGCGGTCCGACGGTCGCCACGCCCGCCCCGTTCCCGACCGCTCCCCTGCTGATCCGTCAGGACACCGCGCCCGGCTGGCCGCAGCGCTGCCACGGCGTGATCGCGATCCGTCCGGCGGGCTCGGACACTCCGCGCCGGCTGATCACGGACGGCACCTGCGACATGCTGCCGCAGTGGGCGCCGGACCGGGAGTCGTTCGCGTTCACGCGCCGCACGTCCGAGGAGACGGCGGTGTGGACGGCGCGGGCCGACGGCTCGGATGCCCGGCGGATCGCCGCGATCGCGGGCGGGCGGGTGTCGTGGTCGCCGGACGGCACCCGACTCGCCGTACTGCGCAAGGTGGACGGCGTACAGCAGCTGTTCGAGGTGACGGTGGCCGACGGCTCGGCCCGGCAGCTCACGCATGGGACCGGCCGGGTGGAGGATCCGGCGTGGTCCCCGGACGGCAAGCGCATCGCGGTGTGCCTGGAGGCGTCCCAGCAGGGCAACTGGCAGATCTACACCGTGGATCCCTCCGCGCCGGACCGCGAACCCGTACAGCTGACCAGCCTGCCGCACCCGGCCCTCGACCCCGTCTGGTCCCCCGACGGCCGGACCTTCGCCTACACCGCCGGCAGCTACCAGCGGATCACCACCAGGGGCGACATCCACCTCGTCCGCACCGACGGCACCGGCGACCGGCCGCTGGTGGAGACCGCCGCCCACGAGATGGACCCGAACTGGTCGGCGGACGGCACCTGGCTGTCCTTCGTCCGCGGCCCGTACGAGAAGCCGGTCATCTGGGCGATCCGGGCGGACGGCACGGACGAGCGGCGGCTCACGACCGGTGACGTACCGGAGGGACACCCGGCCTGGCGGTGACGTCCCGCCGCATCACCCGGTTGATCACCTCGGAGAGGGACGCGACAGCACACGCACCGGCGGCGGGACGGGGCAAAGCCCGTACCGCCGCTGGTGTCGCTCTAGCTGCCGCTGTCGTGCCGGGCCGGCGTCAGCTGGTGATGGAGTAGGGGTCCCCGTAGACGCTCCAGTAGAGCGGTGTGTTGAGGTCGTAGTTGTTCTCGTTGAGGAAGCGGCGCTGGGCCGTGCTCACGCGGGTGGTGTCGCTGTGGGCCTCCTCCTTGCGCATCTCCTCCTCGCGGGCGTCGAGGAAGGCGTTGAGGTACGTCTTCTCGTTGCCGCCGCGTGACGGCGGGGTCGCCCGGGACATGGCGACCGCGCGGATGGAACGGAAGCCGTCCTCGCCGTGCATCACGGCGGCGTCGTAGTACGCGAACTGGCCGAGCGCGCGCAGGCCGTCGGACTTGGCCTGGGAGACGGCGGGGTTGAAGTAGACCCGGTCGCGCTCCTCCTCCTGTGTCTGCTGGAAGACGGAGTCCCGCGCGGCCTGCCGCCAGGCGGCCGGGAAGCCGGGGTCGAGGCCCTCGTGGGAGTCCGTGCCGTTGACCTTGCGCAGGGCGGGCAGGTAGGGGGCGAGCGGGTTGCCCGGCTTCTTGGCGGTGTAGCGCTCGACCAGGTCCAGCATGTCGCCGGTGCCGGAGCAGAAGCCGATGATGCCGGCGGTGTAGCCGCGGCCGTCCTTGATGTCCTCGATGTAGGCGAACTGGGCGCGCCAGTCGAGGGAGGAGTTCTCGAAGGAGGACACCAGTTTCATGGCGATCTCCTTCTTGCGGGGGTCGTCGAGGTTGGTGCCGGTGGTCGGTGGCGGGGTGGTGGAGCCGGTGCCGTACGCCTCGACCTCGTAGAGGGAGTAGCCGTACGGCGTGCCGCGCTGGGTGCCGAAGACGCGCAGGTAGCGTCCGCTGCCGTCGACGGCGAGGTCGTCGGTGCCGCCGTCGCCGGTGCTCGTCGAGTAGAGCCGGCGCCAGGTGGAACCGTCGTCGGAGACCTCGACGCGGTACGCCGCGGCGTAGGCCGCCTCCCACTTGAGCACGACCCGCTTGACGGCGGTGCCCGCGCCGAGGTCGATCCGTATCCACTGGTTGTCGACGCCTTCGGCGCTGGCCCAGCGGGTGGTGGTGGAGCCGTCGACGGCCTTCGCGCCGGTCAGCGTGCTGCTCTCGGTCGACGAGGTGGTGACGGCCCGGCCCTGGGCGAGGTTGCCGGCCGCAGCGGTGGCGGACGTGAGGCCGGCCAGGCCGGGGAGCAGAAGCCCGGTCGCCGCGGCGGCGACGAGGGCGGCGGTGCGGTGGCGCCGGAGTGCGTTGATGGTGGGGGGCATGTCACTCCTTGATCTCGGGTTCTCGTTCTCGGTTCTGGCTCTCTGCGGTCTCGTTCTCGGGTTGTCGTTCCGCGGGTAACGGTTAGCCGATTAATAGGAAAGCTTCCTAACTGTCGGCGAGAGGTGAGCGTAGGGGGAGCCCTCCGAGGGGCGCAAGGGGGTGGACCGCAAAGGGAGTTGGAGGACCGTCGGATCACGCCGCACGCAGAGGAGGCGGAAGCGCGCCATGTCGCCGCGCTCGAAGCGGAATTGGCCGAGCAGGGCCGGTAGGGTCCTCGCGGGGCATCGAAGCGACAGTGGGGGTCGGATGAAACGCGCCGTCGTCATGGGCGGCAGCTACGCGGGGCTGTTCGCCGCGCGGGTGCTGAGCGAGTACGCCGAGGAGGTCGTCGTCCTCGATGCCGACGACACCATCGGCGCGGACGGAATGGGGACGCGGGCCCCGCAGCGGCGCCAGTTGCACGCGCTGCTCGCCATGGGGCGCAGTCAGCTGGAACGCTGGTTCCCCGGAATCACCGAAGAGCTCCTCGCGGGCGGCGCGCTGCTCGGCGAGGGCGACGACGTGCGGTTCTACATGGACGGGCGGCTCAAGGCGCCCGCCGCGGGGACCCGGATGCTGGGTGCCACGCGGCCGTTCCTGGAGGCCGCGGTACGCCGCCGGGTGGCCGGGGCGGCGAACGTGCGCCTGGTGACCGGGCAGGCCGCCGGGCTCGTCATCGAGCGCGGCCGCGTCCGCGGGGTGACCACGGCGGACGGCGAGGTGTTCGACACCGAGTTCGCCGTCGACGCGACGGGCCGCTCAAGCCGGCTCGGCAACTGGCTGGAACAGGACGGCTGGGAGCGGGCGCCGGTCGCCCGGATGCGGATCGACCTCGGCTACGCCACGGGCACCTTCCGGCGCGGCGACGAGCTGGGCAGCACCGTCGTCGTCCACGGCAGCCCCGGACCGGCGAGCGGCTACCGGCCGACGGTGACGGAAGCCGGCGGGCTCGTCGCCGTCGAGGGCGACCGCTGGTCGGTGGTCCTGGCCGGCTACGCGGGCGACCGGCCGGGGCGGGACACGGAGGAGTTCCGGGCCCGGATGCGCCGCTGCGTGGAGCCGCTGCGCACGGTCGCCGACACGTGCGAGATGACGGGCGCGGTGGAGACGTTCCACGTCGCCGAGAGCCTGCGGCGCGACTACCTGCGCCTCGGCCGCTTCCCGGGCGGCCTCGTGGTGGCCGGGGACGCGCTCGCCGCGGTGAACCCGGTGTACGGGCAAGGGCTCACGCTGTCCGCCCTGCAGGCCAACTCCCTGGCCGCGTATCTGCGTTCGGGCGCGGCGCCCCAGGACCCGGCATGGGGCTACTTCCGGCGCGCGGCTACCGTCGTCGACGCGGCCTGGCAGCTGTCGACCACCGCCGACCTGGCCCAGCCGCACGTCGACGGCCCCTACCCGCCCGGCTACCCGCTGATCCGGTGGGTCGGCGACCGGATCACGGAGGCCTCGATCGTGGACGCCGCCGTGAACACCACGTACACCAACGTGTTGAACATGGTCGAGCATCCGCGCGCGCTGACCCGCCCCGCGCTGCTGCTGCGCGCGGCCCGGGTCCTGCTCGCCGGAGCCGGCCGGGGGTGAGCGCGCGTCGCCGTAGGTGACCGGGGCACCGGCCGCGATACGGGGCCGGTCTGCCCAGGTGCCGCCCGGCTCGGCGACAGGCGGCCGATACCGATCGAGACCGTCCAGGCCCGGGAGCGGACGCCCCTGGTGTGGCACATCTTCGCGACGCCGAACGGCAGCCCGTACCGCCAGACCTTCGTCCTCACCGGCGTGCT
>NZ_JBSGIW010000114.1:0-21291 GCF_053605265.1 Streptomyces sp. NPDC003943
ACCGACCGCGGCTTCACCCTCGAACTCGCCGACACCAGCGCCGTCGGCGGCGCCGGGCCCGCGGGCGCCGCCCCCCGCCCCCCCCCACGCCTCGGGCGGCTACCGCCGCTACGCCTGGACCGGCGCCGACGCCGACTGCCGGCTCTGGTTCCGGATGCAGGCGGAGGCCCGCCGCCTCGACGTCGAGACCGACCGCAACGGCAACCAGTGGGCCTGGCTCGGCGACCGCACCGCCGGTGACGCCGTCGTCACCGGCTCCCACCTGGACTCCGTGCCCGACGGCGGCGCCTTCGACGGCCCGCTCGGCGTGGTGTCCGCCTTCGCCGCGCTCGACGAACTCCGCGCCCGCGGCGTCTCCTTCAAGCGCCCCCTCGCCATCGTCAACTTCGGCGACGAGGAGGGCGCCCGCTTCGGGCTCGCCTGCGTCGGCTCCCGGCTCACCTCCGGCCAGCTGACCAAGGAGAAGGCGTTCGAGCTGCGCGACGCCGACGGCATCAGCCTGCCGCAGGCGATGGAGGCGGCGGGCTACGACCCCGAGGCCATCGGCCCGGACCAGGAGCGCCTCGCTCACATCGGCGCCTTCGTCGAGCTCCACGTCGAGCAGGGCCGCGCCCTCGACCTGTCCGGCGACCCCGTCGGCATCGCCTCCGCCATCTGGCCGCACGGCCGCTGGCGGTACGACTTCCACGGCGAGGCCAACCACGCGGGCACCACCCGGCTCGTCGACCGGCGCGACCCGATGCTCCCGTACGCCGAGACCGTCCTCTCGGCGCGCCGGGAAGCCGAACTCGCCGGCGCCGTCGCCACCTTCGGCAAGATCGCCGTCGAGCCCAACGGCGTCAACGCCATCCCGTCGCTCGTGCGCGGCTGGCTCGACGCCCGCGCCGCCGACCAGGAGTCCCTGGACACCGTCGTCGCCGGCATCGAGGCCGCGGCCCGCGAGCACGCCGTCCGGCAGGGCGTCGACCTCGCCGTCGTCCGCGAGTCCTTCACCCCGGTCGTCGAGTTCGGGCACGCCCTGCGCGAGGAGATGGCGCGGATCCTCGGCGACACGACCGGCGAGAAGGTGCCGGTCCTGGGCACGGGCGCGGGACACGACGCGGGAATCCTCTCCGCCTCCGTCCCGACCGCCATGCTGTTCGTACGCAACCCCACCGGCGTCTCGCACTCCCCGGCCGAGTTCGCCGCCGAGGACGACTGCCTGTCCGGGGTCCGCGCACTCGCCGACGTACTGGAGGGCCTGGCGTGCAGGTGACGTACTGGCTGGAGCATGCCTGGCTCGACACGAACGTCGAGCCGGGCGTGGTCCTGGACGTGTCCACACCGGACGGCCGGATCACCGCCGTACGGACCGGGGTCGAGGCCCCGCCGCCCGGCGCCGTCGTCCTGCGCGGCTTCACCGTCCCGGGCCTCGCCAACGCCCACTCGCACGCCTTCCACCGCGCGCTCAGGGGCACCGTCCAGGTCGGCTCCGGCACCTTCTGGACCTGGCGCGAGGTCATGTACACGGTCGCCCAGAAGCTCACCCCGGACAGCTACTTCGCGCTCGCCCGGGCCGTGTACGCCGAGATGGCGCTCGCCGGCATCACCTCCGTCGGTGAGTTCCACTACCTCCACCACGCGCCCGGCGGCACCCCCTACGCCGACCCCAACGCCATGGGCGAGGCCCTGATCGCGGCCGCCGCCGAGGCCGGCATCCGCATCACCCTCCTCGACACCGCCTACCTCTCCGCCGGCTTCGGCGCCGCCCCCGAGCCGCACCAGCTGCGCTTCAGCGACGGCACGGCCGACGCCTGGGCGGAGCGCGTCTCGGTGCTCAAGGAGCGCGAGGGCGTACGGATCGGCGCGGCGATCCACTCCGTGCGCGCGGTCCCGGCGGACCAGCTGGCGACCGTGGCCCAGTGGGCCGAGGCCCGCCGGGCCCCGCTCCACGTCCACCTCTCCGAGCAGACGGCGGAGAACGACGCCTGCCAGGCGGCGCACGGCCGCACCCCGACCCAGCTGCTCGCCGACCACGGCGTGCTCGGCGCGCGGACCGTGGGCGTCCACAACACCCACCTGACGGACGAGGACATCGCGCTCATCGGCGGGTCCGCCACCGGCACCTGCATGTGCCCCACCACCGAACGCGACCTCGCCGACGGCATCGGCCCCGCCGTCGCCCTCCAGCGCGCGGGCTCCCCCCTCTCGCTCGGCAGCGACAGCCACGCCGTCATCGACCTCCTGGAGGAGGCGCGGGCCATGGAGCTCGACGAACGCCTCCGGACCCGCACCCGCGGCCACTGGACCGCGGCCGCGCTGCTGCGCGCCGCGACGGCCGACGGCCACGCGGCCCTCGGCTGGGCCGACGCCGGCCGCCTGGAGGCGGGCGCGCTCGCCGACTTCACGACGATCGCGCTCGACTCCGTCAGGACAGCGGGGCCGGTGCCGCGTCTGGCAGCCGAGACGGCGGTATTCGCAGCGTCGGCCGCGGATGTGCGGCACACGATCGTGGGCGGACGCCAGGTCGTCCGGGACGGGGCGCACGTCTCCGTACCGGACGTGGCGCAGGCCCTCGCGGACTCGATCGCCGCCGTGCGCGGCTGAAGGAGCTGAACATGAACACCGGCCCCGCGGCGACGAACAGGCCGGCGGCGACCTCCGCCCCCACGAGCGCGAACAGCGCCGTGGCGACGAACGCCACGGTCGTCACCAACATCGCCAGTCTCGTCACCAACGACCCCTCCCTCGGTGATGGTTCGCCACTCGGTCTGATCCAGGACGCGGCCGTCGTCATCGAAGGCGACACCGTCGTCTGGGTCGGTGAATCAAGCAAAGCACCCGCCTCTGACAACCGCGTCGACGCCGCCGGCCGGGCCGTGATCCCCGGCTTCGTCGACTCGCACTCGCACCTCGTCTTCGCGGGCGACCGCACGGCCGAGTTCAACGCCCGGATGTCCGGCCAGCCCTACAAGGCGGGCGGCATCCGGACGACCGTCGCCGCGACCCGCGCGGCGACGGACGCCGAGCTGTCCGCCAACGTCGCCCGCTACATGTGGGAGGCCCTGCGCCAGGGCACCACCACCTTCGAGACCAAGTCCGGATACGGCCTGACCGTCGAGGACGAGGCCCGCGCGCTGCGCATCGCCGCCGAGCACACCGACGAGGTCACGTACCTCGGCGCGCACATCGTGTCGCCCGACTACGCCGACGACCCGGCCGCGTACGTGAAGCTGGTGACCGGCGAGATGCTGGACGCCTGCGCCCCGTACGCCCGTTGGGTCGACGTCTTCTGCGAGAAGGGCGCCTTCGACGGCGACCAGGCCCGCGCGATCCTCAAGGCCGGCATCGCGAAGGGCCTGCAGGCCCGCGTGCACGCCAACCAGCTCACGTACGGCCCCGGCGTGCAGCTCGCGGTCGAACTGGACGCGGCGAGCGCCGACCACTGCACCCACCTCACCGACGCCGACATCGACGCGCTCGCCCAGGGCAACACGGTCGCCACGCTGCTTCCCGGCGCCGAGTTCTCCACCCGCGCCGAGTGGCCCGACGCCCGCCGCCTGATCGACGTCGGCGTGACGGTCGCCCTCTCCACGGACTGCAACCCGGGCTCGTCCTTCACGTCCTCGATGCCCTTCTGCATCGCCCTCGCCGTCCGCGACATGCTGATGACCCCCGACGAGGCCCTCTGGTCCGCCACCGCCGGCGGCGCCGCGGCCCTCCGCCGCACCGACGTCGGCCGCCTGACCCCCGGCGCCCGCGCGGACCTCGTCGTCCTCGACGCGCCGTCCCACGTCCACCTGGCCTACCGCCCGGGCGTCCCGCTGGTCTCGGAGGTCTGGCGAAAGGGCGTGCGGGCGGCCTGAGCCGGGCCGGACTCAGGCCAGCCAGAGCGCGCCGCGGCGATGCCGGGCCGGCGGCACGTCCACCACGTCCGCCGCCTCGACCGCGAGGCCGCCGACGGAGTTCACCAGCCGCACGACGGCCCCGAGCCGCGCCCGCAGCCGCTGACGGGCGCGACGCTCCTCCGCCGCCGCCCACCGGGCGACGGAGGGGTCCTGCTGGTGGCGGGGGAAGGAGTACACCTCGACCACGCGGCGGACCGCACGGGGCACGGGCCTGCGGCCCTCGCGCGCGGCGACGGTGAGGCCGCGGGCGTCGTAGCGGAGGTCGCGGATCACGACGGCGCGCCAGGGGCGGCCGGGCCGGGCGTCGTCACTCATGCGCCGGATTCTGCACCGGCCCGACCCGTCGCCGCCCGTGAAAAACCGCGCCGGCTACTCCTCGACGGTCAGGCCCCGCCGCAGTCGCGCCAGCGTGCGCGACAGCAGGCGCGACACGTGCATCTGCGAGATGCCCAGTTCCTCGCCGATCTCCGACTGGGTGAGGCCCGCCGTGAAGCGCAGCGAGAGGATGTGGCGCTCGCGGGCCGGGAGGGAGGCGATCATCGGCTTCAGGGACTCGATGTACTCGATGCCCTCGATGCCGTGGTCCTCGTAGCCCAGGCGATCGGCCAGGGTGGCGCCGTCGGCGTCGGTGTCCTCGGGCGGGGCGTCGAGGGAGGAGGCGGTGTAGGCGTTGGCGGCGGCCATGCCCTCGACGACCTCCTCGGGGCGGATGCCGAGTTCACGGGCGAGTTCGTCGACCGTGGGGGCCCGGTCGAGGCGCTGGGCGAGTTCGTCGCCCGTCTTGGCCAGGTCGAGGCGGAGTTCCTGGAGTCTGCGCGGGACGTGCACCGACCACGAGGTGTCGCGGAAGAAGCGCTTGATCTCGCCGATGATCGTCGGCATCGCGAAGGTGGGGAACTCGACGCCGCGCGCCAGTTCGAAGCGGTCGATCGCCTTGATCAGGCCGATCGTGCCGACCTGGACGATGTCCTCCATCGGTTCGCTGCGGGTGCGGAACCGGGAGGCGGCGAACTTCACGAGCGCCAGGTTGAGTTCGATCAGGGTGTTGCGGACGTAGGCGTACTCGTGGGTGCCCTCCTCCAGGTCGCCGAGGCGGGCGAAGAGGGTCTTCGACAGGGCGCGCGCGTCGTGCGGCGCGATCTCGTCGACGGGCGGAAGCTGGGGCAGGTCCGTGAGGGCTGCGAGGTCCGGTACGTCGAGCCGGGGGGACATGGTCTCCTCCATCGTGATGTCTTGCTGCGGTTTGCGGCGCCTCCGAGGCCGGCTATGCGGAACGTGTCCTTCTAGCCCTACCCGCTCGACCACGATGGTTGCAAGTGGCAATTGTCTGGTTTGTTGCGCTTTGAGGTGGAGCTCGTGTGCACGAGCAGAGCGCCGACTTGTATGGTTCGACGCATGTACCGCCAGCACATCGGCAGCGCACCCGGGCGGTTCCGGGTCGAGGTCCGGACCGTGGGGGCGAGCGAGGTGCTCACCCCTGTGGGTGAGCTCGATCACCACACCGCCGAACTGTTGCGTGCGCCACTCGACCGGGCGCTCGACGCGGGCCGCCCACGCCTCGTACTCGACTGCTCACGGCTCGAGTTCTGCGACTCCACCGGCCTCAACGTGCTGCTGGCCGCCCGGTTGCGGGCCGAAGCCGCCGGCGGCGGGGTCCATCTGGCGGGGATGCGGCCCCAGGTCGCCAGGGTCTTCGAGATCACCGGCGCGGACGCCGTCTTCACCCTCCACGAGTCGCTGGACTCCGCCCTTCCCGGCTGAGCCCGGCCGGCCCCGGCCCCGCCCCCGTAACGCCCCGACCGTCCTCCCGACCGTCCCTGTGAGGTGAAGCGCTTGATGGAGACTGCCTCCGGCGAACCCGACGTCCGCCACCTCGTCCTCGGGTCCGCCAGCGGCACCGTGCCGCTCGCCCGCGACTTCACCCGGCAGCTGCTCCACGAGTGGGGCTGGCTGCCCGCCGCCACCGCCGATCGCCGGGCCGCCGCCGAGGACGTCCTCCTCGTCGTCTCCGAACTCGTCACCAACGCCTGCCTGCACGCCGAGGGCCCCGAGAGCCTGCGCGTGCTCCGCCTCGCCGGTGTCCTGCGCCTCGAGGTCGCCGACCGCGGCGCCGGCCAGCCCGCGCCGCGCACCCCGCACCGGGCCGGACGCCCCGGCGGCCACGGCATGTTCATCGTGCAGCGGCTCTGCCGCTCCTGGGGCATCGACCGCGTGCCCGGCGCCCCCGGCAAGACCGTGTGGGCCGAACTCGCCGCCCCCGCATAGGACTTTCACAGCCCTCTCTCTTCCCTCCACAAGGGCCCCGGCGTACCTTGACGGCCAATCTGATAGACCGTCAGTAACTCGCGGTGGAGGGTGTTCGAGGTGCCTAACGTGCCGAAGCGGAGAAGAACAGCCGGTGCGCTGACGGCGGCGGTGGCGGTGGCCGGCTCGGCCCTGCTGCTCTCGGCCCCCGCCGCGCACGCCGCCGTCGTCGACGTCGACTACGCCTGCGAGACGAAGATCGGCCCCAAGAGCGCCGTCTCGCCCGTCGACATCACGGCCGAGAAGAGCGGCAGCTCGTACACGATCACGATGTCCTTCGACAAAGGCGTCTCCGACAGCCCCGTCGAACTGCCGAAGGGCGTCATGACCCCGCGCGCCGAACTCGTCCTCGGCGGCGCCGACAGCGGCAAGGTCCAGGTCAGGGGCACGCCCAACACCGCGGCGATACCGCCCAACACCCCCATCAAGATCGGCCGGTTGACGGGTACGTACACGCCGAAGAAGAGCGGCAAGGTCACCTTCACGGCCGGGACCCTCACCGTCCACGCGCTCGGCATGGACGCCGCCGTCTGCAAGCCGACCAACAGCCCCAAGCCGTCCCTGGAGCTGGACGTCACGGCCGCCGGCGGCTCGGGCGGGTCCGACGGCGGGTCCGGCGGCGGATCATCCGGCGGCACGGACTCCGGCGGCGGCTCCGGCGGACAGCTTCCCAAGACCGGGCCGCTCGACTCCGCCGCCGCGCTCGGCACCCTCGGCGGCACCGTGCTGCTGACCGGCGCGGCCGGGGTGCTCTGGCTCACCCGGCGTACGGCGCGCTGATGCGGGCGGTACGGGCGGTACGGGCGGTACGGGCAGGGCCGGCGGTACGGGCGGTACGGGCGGGGCTCGGGGCCGTCGCGCTCCTCGGCGTGCTCGCGGCCGCCCCGCCGCCCCGCGCCGCCGGGTCCTGGACGGCGACGCCCGCCGCCGGCCGCCCGTACGTCTATCTGGAGGGCGCCGCCGGCAGCGTCCTCCAGGACACCCTGTCCGTCACGAACCGCACCTCCGCGCCGCTCACCGTACGGCTCACCGGCCAGGGCGCGCCCGTCGCCTTCGCCGCCCGCACCGTGACCGTGCCCGCCCGCACCCGCGCCGACGTGCCCTTCGCCGTCACCGTCGCCGCCGACACCCCGCCGGGGGAGCGCAGGGGCGCGGTACGGGCCGAGGCCGCCGGCCGCGCGACGGTCGTCCCGCTCCACCTCAGGGTCAGCGGGCCGCGACTCGCCGCGCTCACCGTCGAGGACGTGACGGTCGACCGGGCGCGCGGCATCCGCTACACCCTGGTCAACCGCGGCAACACCGTCCTCGCCCCGCGCCTCGCCGTGCACGCCGAAGGCGTCCTCGGCACCGTCCTCGACCGCCCCGAGCGCCCGCTCCCGCTCGTCCTGCGCCCCGGCGACCGCGCCACCCGCACCGAACCCTGGCCCGACCCGCCCGCGCTCGACTCGGTCACCGTGCGGCTGACCGCCGGCGCGCCCGAAGCGGCCCCCGCGACCGCCCGCGCGGACGCCTCCTTCGCCTCCCCGCTGGGCCTCGGCGGCGCGGCGGCCGTCCTCCTCGCGGCGGCGGGCACGGCCACGTACGCGACACGGAGGAGACGATGACGCACCTGCGTACGGCGGCGGGCGCGCTGCTCGCCGTACTGCTCCTCGCGCTGCTGCCCGGCCCGCCGGCGGCCGCCGCACCCGGTCCCACGGCCGCGCTCTCGCGGAGCGAGGGCGGCAAGGGCGGCGAGATCACCGTCAGCGGCTCCGGCTGGAAGCCCGGCGCCCTGCTGATGCTGCTGGTCTGCGGCCAGTCCGCGCCCGGCAAGGGCGTCATCGGCGGCACCAACTCCTGCGCCAACACCGACGGGCGCGCCGCCACCGTCGACGCCAAGGGCACCTTCAGCCAGAAGCTGCCGGTCGCCGAACCGCCGAGGCCCTGCCCCTGCGTGGTCCACGTCGCCGGGGTCACCGGCCAGCAGGACGCCGTGGACGTCGCCTTCACCGTCGCCGGGCACCCGACCGCCCCGCTCCCCGAGGCCACCGGCAGCGGCCGGCTCGTGCCGCTCACCTCGGCCCGGCTCGAAGGCTCCAGCGGCGTCCTCGTCTGGTTCGGCGCGCCCGCCCGCCGCGAGGTCGTCGTCACCCTCGGCAACCTCGGCCAGTCCACCGTCAGGGACCCTGTCTTCGAGGTCGGCAGCAGTCACGGGGTCTTCTCGCCGCAGTACGACGAGCGGCAGTGGCGCGGCACGATCGCACCCGGCCAGAAGGCCCTGGTGCGGCTGCCCGTCGAGCTCACCGCGGGCGCCCACGGGGACTACCAGGTCTCGGTGCGGTACGGCGGGAAGGTGCTCGTCGAACAGCCGTGGGGCGTGGGCCGGCCGTGGGGCGTGCTGTTCTTCTGGCTGCTGCTCGCGCTCGTCGTCCCGGCCGCCCTCTTCCGCATCGGCATGGCGGTCGTCGACAAGGTCAGGCCGGAGGCGGCCGGAACCCCCGCCGGACACCGGAAGCGGGCCCGCCGGGCCTCCGCGCCGAAGCACGCGCCCGCCCCCGCGCCCGGGCCCGATCCCGTACCGCCCGCGGCCCTGCCGTGGTTCACCCCCGACGCAGCACCGTCCGCACCGTCCGCACCGCCCGAGAACAGCCCGACGAGGAAGGAACTGTCGTGAGCACGCAACGGAGGACGATCGCGGCCGGGATCGCGATGATGCTCGGCGGCGCGGGGATCCTGCTGACCGCGAGTCCCGCCCTGGCCGCCGAGGTCTCGTACAAGACCGAGTGCATCCCGCCCGCCATCTCCGGCCTGCCGCCGGTGGAGGGCACCACCAAGGTGCAGATCACCGCGCCCGCGCAGGCCAAGGTCGGCGACGAGGTGGAGGTGGTCTGGAAGACGGTCGAGGCCGCCTCCAAGAACCCCGACATCCTCGACCTGGACAAGGACACCGTGAAGCCGACCGGGGTGATCAACCTCGGCGGCGCGGCGAGCGGCACGCTGGCGATGGAGGGCCCGCGGCAGAACCCGCCGATCAAGAAGAACAGCCCGATGGTCCTGCCGGACATGAAGGGCAGGCTGAAGCTGACCAAGGCGGGCGAGGTCACGCTGACACCAGACAAGTACGACATCAACGTGTCCAAGCCGATGTCGACGGACACCAAGTGCTCGCCGAAGGAGACGGTCGCGGTCGGCGCCACGATCAAGGTGACCGACGGCGGAGGTACGTCGGGCGGCGCCGCAGGCGGTACGACGGCCTCCGGTGGCGGTACGGGCGGGAGCACCGCGTCCGGCGGGTCGGCCTCAGGCGGCACGACGACCTCCGGCGGGTCGGCCTCAGGCGGCACGACGACCTCCGGCGGGTCGGCCTCCGGCGGCTCCACCGGCGGCGGGGGCGGCGGCCAGACCGACTTCCACGGCAAGCAGGTGGCGGTCACGTTCGCCTGTCAGGCGCCCGGCCCGGCCTCCATCAGCTCCAAGGTGACCATCGACGCCAAGAAGAGCGGCGGCTCCTACGCCCTCACCGTCAAGACGGCCAAGGGCGTCATGAACAGCCCCGCCGCCCTCCCCGCCGGCGCCCTCAAGCCCTCCATGGACGTGAAGCTCGGCGGCGCCGACTCCGGCTCCGTGAAGGTCACCGGGCCCGGCAACCCGGCCCCGCTGGAGGCCGGCAAGCCCGTCGACCTGCCGGACATGACGGGCACGTACAAGCCGGGCGCGAGCGGGAAGTCCACGCTGAGCCCCGGGAAGCTCACCATCAGCGTCTCGCTCGGCGGCTCGCCGATCGTGATCCCCTGCGAGGTCAAGGGCTCCGTCCAGGCGTCCCTGACCCTGGACACCAGCAAGCAGGCGGGCGGCGCCTCCGGCGGCACCGGCACCTCCGGCGGGTCCACGTCCGCCTCCGGCGGCTCGGGCGGCTCCTCCGGCGGCGGCCTCGCCGAGACCGGCGCCGGCGACGACGGCGCCCTGCGCGCCCTCGCCCTGGTGGCCGGCACGGTGATCCTGCTGGGCGGCGCGGTGTTCACGTTCACCCCGTGGGCCCGGCTGCGCCGCTAGGCGGAACGCACGGGAACGGCGAAGGCGCCGGCACGGTGAAGGCGCCGGAAACGGCGAAGGCCGCCGCACCGAACCCGGTGCGGCGGCCTTCGTACGTACGTCAGGCGGGTACGTCCGTCAGTGGACGTCGCCCATGAGCGTCTTGACCTTCTTGCGGTACATGAAGACCGCGACGGCGGCGGCGCTGGCGGCCGCGGCCTGCAGGGCGATGATGCCCGTGCCGTTCAGGTCGACGCCCGCGAGGGAGAGCAGACCCGTGGTGCAGTCACCGGCGGTGACGGCGAGGAACCAGACACCCAGCATCTGCGAGGAGTACTTCTGCGGCGCCATCTTCGTGGTGACCGAGAGGCCGACCGGCGAAAGGCACAGCTCCGCGATGGTCTGGATCATGTAGATCCCGACCAGCCACATCGGGCTGACCTTGGCGTCGCCGGTGGCCAGGCCGATCGGGGCGAGGAAGACGAAGAACGAGATGCCGATGCCCAGCAGACCCAGCGAGAACTTCACGATGGTGCTCGGCTCCTGGTTGCGGCGGGCGAGCCACAGCCACAGCCAGGCGAAGACCGGAGCCAGCGCCATGACGAAGAGCGGGTTGAGCGACTGGAACCAGGTGGCCGGGAAGCTCAGCGGGCCGATGTGGTCGCTGGTCTTGCTGTCCGCGAAGAGGGACAGGGTCGAGCCACCCTGGTCGTAGATCATCCAGAAGGCGGCGGCGGCCACGAAGAACCAGATGTAGCCGGAGACCTTCGACTGCTCGGCCTTGTCGAGCTCCTTGTCGCGCTTGATGCGCACCAGGACGGCGATCGGGATGAGCAGACCGGCCAGGGTGATCGGGACGAGGGCCCAGTTCAGGGTGTACATGCCGAGGGCGACGACGGCCGCGTAGAAGACGGCGGCGACGGCGACGACGGCGGCGACCTTGACGATGACGGCCTTGCGCTCGGCGTCGGAGAGCGGGTTCGGGACCCGGTTGCTCTTCTCGCTCAGGTGCTTGGTGCCGAGGAGGAACTGGCCCAGGCCGATCGCCATGCCGATGGCGGCGAGCAGGAAGCCGAAGTGCCAGTTGTAGCTCTCACCGACGGTGCCGATGACCAGCGGCGCGAGGAAGGCGCCGAGGTTGATGCCGATGTAGAAGAGCGTGAAGCCACCGTCACGGCGCGCGTCGTCGGGGCCGTCGTAGAGGTGGCCCACCATCGTCGAGATGTTGGCCTTCAGCAGACCGGAACCGACGGCGACGAGCGCGAGACCGGCGAAGAACGCCGCCTGGCCCGGTATCGCGAGCGCGGTGTGACCCGCCATGATCACGAAGCCGGCGATGGTGACCGTCTTGCGGGCACCCCACACACGGTCACCGAACCAGCCACCGGGCATGGCCATCAGGTAGACCATCGACACGTACACGGAGTAGATCGCCGTGGCCGTGGCGGCCGTCATGGCGAGGCCGCCGCCCTGGCTGCCCGTGGCGGCGTCGGCGCCGCCGGAGACCAGGTACAGGACGAGGAGGGCGCGCATGCCGTAGTAGGAGAAGCGCTCCCACATCTCGGTCATGAAGAGGGTGGCCAGACCACGGGGGTGGCCGAAGAACGTCTTCCCGGAACCAGAGGTTCCGGTAGAAGGCGTGGCGAGGGTGGACGCCATGTCGATCCTTGCTCTGTCGGGACGCGCGCTTCGTGAGCGGGGTGCGCCCGGTGGGGGAGGCCGGCACCGGGGAGGTGCGGTCGCACCTCCCCGGGATCCACGCCCTTGACGCGCTCTCGCGCCGTCGGACCCGGCCCACAGGTCATTCACTGTCCTCAAGACCGCCGACGGCCGTCTTGTGCAGAAAAGAGACCCTTGGCGCACCAACACGGCCAAAGGTCCCCGATTACCGCTACAGAACTCTCGCCACCATACGACACGACACTGCCCGGTATGGAAGGACTTGAGAGATGGATCACAGGCCCTGACGGAACCAACTTCGCTCTTTCGAAGGTCCCAAGCCACTTGGGCATCATGATCCATAGGGTCGCGGATGCCAGGCGCACGGCGGGGCGGCGGGGCTGTGGATCACGCCCCGGCACCGCTGCCACGCGGACTACCATCACCTTCATGACCCGTGTACTGCTCGCCGAGGACGACGCCTCCATCTCGGAACCGCTGGCCCGCGCCCTGCGGCGGGAGGGATACGAGGTCGAGGTGAGAGAGGACGGCCCGACCGCCCTCGACGCCGGACTCCAGGGCGGGGTCGACCTGGTCGTGCTGGACCTCGGTCTGCCCGGCATGGACGGCCTGGAGGTCGCCCGGCGGCTGCGCGCCGAGGGCCACACGGTGCCCATCCTGGTGCTCACCGCCCGCGCCGACGAGGTCGACACGGTCGTCGGCCTCGACGCCGGCGCCGACGACTACGTCACCAAGCCCTTCCGTCTCGCCGAGCTGCTCGCCCGCGTCCGGGCCCTGCTGCGGCGCGGCGCCACCGAGCCGGCCGCCGCGCCGACCACCCACGGCGTGCGCATCGACGTCGAGTCGCACCGCGCCTGGATGGGCGACGAGGAGCTCCAGCTCACCGCCAAGGAGTTCGACCTGCTCCGGGTCCTGGTCCGGGACGCCGGCCGGGTCGTCACCCGCGACCAGCTGATGCGCGAGGTCTGGGACACCACCTGGTGGTCCTCCACCAAGACCCTCGACATGCACATCTCCTGGCTGCGCAAGAAGCTCGGCGACGACGCGGCCAACCCGCGGTACATCGCCACCGTCCGCGGCGTGGGCTTCCGCTTCGAGAAGAACTGACGGCGAAGGTACGTTCCGGGGTGCGCCGCCGTCTGATCAACTCCACGCTCGCCGTGGTGCTCGTCGTCATCGCCGTCTTCGGCAGCGCCCTCGTCATCGTCGAGACCCGCACGATCACCGAGGGCGCCCAGGAGAGCGTGGACTCCGAGGCGCTGCGGATCGTCTCCATCGTCGACAGCCGGCTGATCGGCGGCGAGCCCGTCACCCCCGACATCCTCGCCGAGCAGAGCGGCGCCAAGCGGTACGCGCACATCAGCATCCCCGGCCGCCCGCCGATCGAGATCGGGGCCCGGCCGGGCGGCAGCGTGATCCGCGGCCGGGCCGAGGGCGAGCGCGGCGAGCAGGTGGTCGTCGAGGAGTCCCGCTCCACGATCACCTCCGAGGTCCTCAGCACCACCATGACCACCGGCGGGGTGGCGCTGCTCTGCGTCGTGGCGGCCGTGCTCCTCGCCGTACGGCAGGCCAACAAGCTGTCCTCGCCGCTCACCGACCTCGCCGAGACCGCCGAGCGGCTCGGCTCCGGCGATCCGCGGCCGCGCCACAAGCGGTACGGAGTGCCCGAGCTCGACCGGGTCGCGGACGTCCTCGACGCCTCCGCCGAGCGGATCGCGCGGATGCTCACCGCCGAGCGCCGGCTCGCCGCCGACGCCTCCCACCAGCTCCGTACGCCCCTCACCGCGCTCTCCATGCGCCTGGAGGAGGTGGCCGTCGCCGACGACCTGGAGACGGTCCGGGAGGAGGCCACGATCGCGCTCACGCAGGTCGAGCGGCTCACGGACGTGGTCGAGCGGCTGCTCACGAACTCGCGCGACCCGCGCACCGGCTCCGCGGTCGCCTTCGACCTCGACGAGGTCATCACCCAGCAGCTGGCGGAGTGGCGGCCGGCCTACCGCAGCGCGGGCCGGGCCATCGTGCACTCCGGCAAGCAGGGCATGCGGGCCGTCGGCACCCCCGGCGCGGTCGCTCAGGTCCTCGCCGCCCTCATCGAGAACTCGCTCATGCACGGCGGCGGCACGGTCGCCCTGCGCACCCGCGTCACCGGCAACCAGTCGGTGATCGAGGTGACCGACGAGGGCCCCGGCGTCCCCGCCGACCTCGGCGCGCGGATCTTCGAGCGGGCGGTCAGCGGCCGCAGCTCCACCGGGATCGGCCTGGCGGTGGCCCGCGACCTCGCCGAGGCGGACGGCGGCCGCCTGGAACTGCTCCAGCAGCAGCCGCCCGTCTTCGCGCTCTTCCTGAGCCGCGAGGTCAGGAGCCGCACGCAGCCGGAGCGCCCGGTGCGCTGATCAGGCGTTCCGGGCGCTCAGGGGAATCAGGTGCTCAGACGCGGTCGGGCTGCTTGCGCGTGGCCTGGCGCGGCGCCTGCTCCAGGAAGGACTCGGCGGTCTGCACGGCCTCCTTCGCCGGCAGGGCCTTGAAGACCCAGGTGCGGTACGACCAGAAGCGGAAGAGCGTCGCGACGCCGATGCCGGAGAACTTGAAGAAGTTGCTCTGCAGCGGGGTGTCCCAGCCGAAGCCGTACGTCGCCACGAACAGCACGCCGTTCTCGATGACCATGCCGACGACGCTGAACAGCAGGAAGAGGATCAGTTCCTTCGTACGGCCGGACTTGTCGCGGTCGCGGTACGTGAAGTAGCGGAACCCCACGTAGTTGAAGAGGATCGCCACGATCGTGGCGATGATGCTCGCCCGTACCACCGGAAGCCCGGTGAGGTGGCGGACCAGGTTGAAGACGACCAGGTTCACGAGGACGCCGAGTCCGCCGACGACCCCGAACTTGGCGACTTCGCGGACGAGCCGGTCCACTCGCATGCGCAGCGCGCCGGGTTCACTCATCGTGATGGCTCTGTCCTGTTCGTTGACCCCTCGACGCCGGACGGCGTCAACCAAGCCATGCTAACCACGCCTCCCCCCTACCGCCCGGGAAGGCCGCGTTCCGTGCGCGTTCCGTAGGCGACCCCACCCGACCTGTGACAAAACACAGCCGGACGAGGGTCCGCCACTTGTGCGGATACCCTAAGAGGGTGACGTTCCCGGTAGTCGGCATGGTCGGCGGCGGTCAGCTCGCTCGTATGACACACGAGGCTGGCATCCCGCTCGGCATCAAGTTCAAGCTCCTCAGTGACACCCCGCAGGACTCGGCGGCCCAGGTGGTCAGCGATGTCGTCATCGGCGACTATCGCGACCTGGAAACGCTGCGTGACTTCGCGCGCGGTTGTGACGTGATCACCTTCGACCACGAGCACGTGCCCGCAGAGCACCTCGCGGCCCTGGAGGCGGACGGCGTGGTCGTCCGGCCCGGCCGCGCGGCCCTCGCGCACGCCCAGGACAAGGGGGTGATGCGGGCGAAGCTCGACGAGATCGGCGCGCCCAGCCCGCGGCACCGCATCGTGGCCGACCCGGCCGACGCGGCGGTCTTCGCCGCCGAGGGCGGTGGCTTCCCGATCATCCTCAAGACCGTCCGCGGCGGCTACGACGGCAAGGGCGTCTGGTTCGTCCGGTCGGAGGCCGACGCCCACGACGCCTTCAAGGCCGGTGTGGCCGTGCTCGCCGAGGAGAAGGTCGACTTCACCCGCGAGCTGGCGGCGAACATCGTCCGTTCGCCGCACGGCCAGGCCGTGGCGTACCCGGTCGTCGAGTCCCGTCAGGTCGACGGCGTCTGCGACACCGTGATCGCGCCCGCGCCCGAGCTCTCCGACGAGCTGGCCGGGCAGGCCCAGGAGCTGGCGCTGCGCATCGCCAAGGAGCTCGACGTCGTCGGCCACCTGGCCGTCGAGCTGTTCGAGACCCGCGACGGCCGCATCCTCGTCAACGAGCTCGCCATGCGCCCGCACAACTCCGGTCACTGGAGCCAGGACGGCGCGGTGACCTCGCAGTTCGCCAACCACGTCCGGGCCGTCCTGGACCTTCCGCTGGGCGATCCGCGCCCGCGCGCGAAGTGGACCGTGATGTGCAACGTCCTCGGCGGCGACTTCCCGGACATGTACTCCGCGTATCTGCACTGCATGGCCCGCGACCCGCAGCTCAAGATCCACATGTACGGCAAGGACGTGAAGCCCGGCCGTAAGGTCGGTCATGTCAACACCTACGGCGACGACCTGGACGAGGTGCTGGAGCGCGCCCGCCACGCCGCCGACTACCTGCGAGGGACGATCGTTGAGTAACCCGGCTGCCGGCAACCCGCTCATCGGCATCGCGATGGGATCCGACTCGGACTGGACCGTCATGGAGGCCGCCGCACAGGCCCTCGACGAGTTCGAGATCCCGTACGAGGTGAACGTGCTCTCCGCGCACCGCATGCCGCGCGAGATGATCACGTACGGCGAGGAGGCCGCCGAGCGCGGCCTCAAGGCGATCATCGCGGGCGCCGGCGGCGCGGCCCATCTGCCGGGCATGCTCGCCTCGGTCACGCCGCTGCCCGTCATCGGCGTGCCGGTGCCGCTGAAGTACCTCGACGGCATGGACTCGCTGCTCTCGATCGTGCAGATGCCGGCCGGCGTCCCCGTCGCCACCGTCTCGGTCGCCGGCGCCCGCAACGCGGGTCTGCTCGCCGCCCGGATGCTCGCCGCGCACGACTCCGAGCTGCTCGCCCGGATGAAGGAGTTCCAGCAGGAGCTCAACGACCAGGCGACGGAGAAGGGCAAGCGGCTGCGGCAGAAGGTCGAGGGCTCGGCCTCCTTCGGGTTCGCCCAGTGAGCGGCGCCGGCGAGACCGCCGCCGACCGGCTCGCCGAGGCCAGGGATCTCCTGGCCGCGGCCCCCGTCGTCGACGGGCACAACGACCTGCCCTGGGCGCTGCGCGAGCACTGCGGCTACGACCTCGACAGGCTCGACATCGCCGGCGACCAGTCGGGCGCCCTGCACACCGACCTCGCCCGGCTGCGGGCCGGCGGCGTCGGTGCCCAGTTCTGGTCCGTGTACGTGCCCGGCGGACTCGCCGGCGACCACGCCGTGAGCGCCACCCTGGAGCAGATCGACGCCGTCGACCTGCTCCTCGCCCGGTACGGGGCCGACCTCGCGCCCGCGCTGACCGCCGACGACATGGAGACGGCCCGCGCGGAGGGCCGGATCGCCTCCCTCAAGGGTGCCGAGGGCGGCCACTCCATCAACAACTCGCTGGCCACCCTGCGCGCCCTGCACGCCCTGGGCGTGCGGTACATGACGCTCACCCACAACGAGAACAACGACTGGGCGGACTCGGCCACCGACGAACCGCGGCACGGCGGGCTCACCGCCTTCGGCCGCGAGGTCGTCCGCGAGATGAACCGCACCGGCATGCTCGTCGACCTCTCGCACGTCGCCGCGACGACGATGCGGGACGCGCTCGACACCACCGCGGCGCCGGTGATCTTCTCGCACTCCTCGTCCCGCGCGGTCTGCCCCCACCCGCGCAACATCCCGGACGACGTCCTGGAGCGGCTGCCGGCCAACGGCGGCGTGGCGATGGCGACCTTCGTGCCGAAGTTCATCCTGCCGGCGGCGGTCGAGTGGACGAACCGGGCCGACGAGAACCTGCGCGCGCACGGCTTCCACCACCTCGACACCACCGCGCCGGCGATGGCGCTGCACCGCGCCTTCGAGGCGGAGAACCCGCGCCCGATCGCGACCGCCGCCACGGTCGCCGACCACCTCGACCACATGCGCGAGGTCGCCGGCATCGACCACATCGGCATCGGCGGCGACTACGACGGCACGGCGTTCACCCCGTCGGGCCTCGACGACGTGGCCGGCTACCCGAACCTGATCGCCGAGCTGCTCGTCCGCGGCTGGTCGCACGCGGACCTGGCGAAGCTGACGTGGTCGAACGCGGTACGGGTGCTGCGCGACGCGGAGGCGGTGGCGCGGGAGGAGCGGGCGCTGCGGGCCCCGTCAGTGGCGACGCTCAAGTCCCTTTCCAGCTGAGCGAACTGACCTGCCGTCACCGAGGGCCCCGGTTCCGCCGGGGCCCTCGGTGCATCCCCCGGACATCCCCCGGACGGCTCAGTCCGCCGCGCCGCGACCGGACGCCGGTGGGACGGTTGGCGTACTGCCTCAGTAGTACGGAGTTGAGTCCCCCATGGCAGATCTGCTCGACGATCCCACCACCATGACCTTCGGTGTCGCCCACGCCGACGGCGCCGGCGACGCCGACACCCCCGAACATCCCCGGCCCCTCGACGAGTCCACCCGCGCCCGCGCCCTGCTCGCGGCGCAGCCGGTCGTCGAGGGGCACACGGAACCGCCCCTCGTGGCCGACCCCGACCCGGAGGACCTGCCACCGGCACGGGCCGCCGAGGCGGGCGCCCAGCTCTGGTCGCTGCGCGTCGACGCCGACGAGGGCGTGCTCGGCACGCTGCGCCGCATCGACGCGGTCCGCGCGCTCGTTGCGGCCTGTCCCGAGGACCTGCGCCTCGCGTACAGCACCGCCGAGATGGAGCACGCCCGCAACTGCGGCCGCGTCGCCGTCCTGCTCGGACCGGTGAGCTGGGCCGCGGTCGGCGGCTCGCTCGCGACCCTCCGGGCGTATCACGCGCTCGGGGTACGGGTGGTCAACCTGACCCGCTACGACCGCTTCGCGCGCGAGGCGGTACGCGAGATGAACCGGCTCGGCCTCACCGTGGACCTCACGGACGCCGACCCCGACACCGTCCGCCAGACCCTCGCGGTCAGCCGCGCCCCGGTCCTGATGACCCGCGCGGCACCGGACGCCGTGCCCGACGACGTCCTGCGCCTGCTCGGCGAATACGACGGCGTCTGCATGGCCCCGGTCACCCCGGACGAGTCCGCCACGGCCGACACCCTCGACCGCGTCCGCACCCTCGCGGGCCCGCGCGCCGTAGCCCTCTCCCACGCCACGCCCCCCACCACCGGCTACGCCCCCCTCTTCACGGAACTGCTGCGGCGCGCCTGGCCGGCCCAGGACCTGGTAGCGCTGTCCCACGGCAACGCGACGCGAGTCCTAAGGGAAACGGAGTTCCGAGCAAGGGCGTCGCGCTTGCGGTGACCTCCCCCGTGTGGGCAATCGTCCCTCCCCCAGACTTCGTCCGGGGGGACCCCCAGGCGCGGGGCGGGTGGGCACACGGGACGGCGCGCTCGGCGGCGCCTCCGCCCCTTGCGCCTGGACCCGCACCGCGACCGCGTCGCCGTCGTGCCGGGCGTCAACGCGCGAGGAGCCTGGGCCCGGCAAGGGGCGTCGTCCCGTTGTGCCCACCCGTCCCGCCCTGCGGGACGATTGCCCACAACGGGGGGCGGGTGAGGGCGCTGTCCCAGCGGGCGCAGCCCACAACGGCGGCGGGCAAGGGGGGCCGCCTGGAGGGCGCCGCCTACGCGGGGCGGCCCGGACGGGGCGGAGGCGCCGTCAAGGGCGCCGCTCGCGGGTCAGGCTCGTGGGCGGCCCATCGCGCGGTACGTCCAGCCCGCCTCGCGCCACCGCGCCGCGTCCAGCGCGTTGCGGCCGTCGAGGATGACGGGGGAGGAGACGACCGCGGCCAGCGCCGCCGGGTCGAGGGCGTCGCGGAACTCGCGCCATTCGGTGAGGTGGAGCACGACGTCGGCGCCGCGCACCGCGTCGAGCGCCGAGTCCGCGTAGCCGAGCGTCGGGAAGAGGCGCCGCGCGTTGGGCATGCCCTTGGGGTCGTAGACGGTGACCTGGCCGCCCTGGAGGTGGATCTGGCCGGCGACGTTGAGCGCCGGCGAGTCCCGTACGTCGTCCGAGTCCGGCTTGAAGGTCGCGCCGAGGACGGCGACCCGCTTCCCGAGGAAGCCGCCGCCGAGCGCCTCGCGGGCCATCTCGACCATCGACGCGCGGCGCCGCATGTTGATGGAGTCGATCTCGCGGAGGAAGGTCAGCGCCTGGTCGGCGCCCAGTTCGCCGGCCCGGGCCATGAAGGCCCGGATGTCCTTGGGCAGGCAGCCGCCGCCGAAGCCGATCCCGGCCCGCAGGAACTTGTTGCCGATCCGCTCGTCGTGCCCGATCGCCTCGGCCAGCTTGGCGACGTCGCCGCCGGCGGCCTCGCAGACCTCCGCCATCGCGTTGATGAAGGAGATCTTCGTGGCGAGGAAGGAGTTCGCGGAGGTCTTCACGAGTTCGGCGGTCGGGTAGTCCGTCACCACGAAGGGCGAGCCCTCCGCGATCGGCACCGCGTACACCTCGCGCAGGACCTTCTCGTACCGCTCGCCGTCCGCGCCCTCGGGCACGCCGACCACGACCCGGTCCGGGTGCAGGGTGTCCTGCACGGCGAAGCCCTCGCGCAGGAACTCCGGGTTCCAGGCGAGCCCCACGCCCTCGGGCAGCAGCGCGGCGAGCCGCTGCGCCGAGCCGACCGGCACGGTCGACTTGCCGACGACCAGGGATCCTTCGCGCACGACACCGGCGAGGGACGTGAAGGCGGCGTCCACGTAGGACATGTCGCACGCGTACTCGCCGTGCTTCTGCGGAGTGTTCACGCAGACGAAGTGGACGTCGCCGAAGGCGCCGGCCTCCTCCCAGGAGGTCGTGAAGCGCAGTCGCCCGCTGGACCCCTCGAGCCCGGCGACGTGCCGCGCGAGCAGCTCCTCCAGGCCGGGCTCGTACATCGGGACGCGCCCGCCCGCGAGCATCTCGATCTTCTCGGGGACGACGTCGAGGCCGAGCACCTCGAAGCCGAGCTCCGCCATGGCCGCGGCGTGGGTGGCGCCGAGGTAGCCGGTGCCGATCACGGTGATCTTGAGGGCCATGCGGTCTCCAGTGAGGAGTCGAGGTCGGGCGGAATGCCTGCCCGAGCATAGTCGGGGCCTGGCTCCGCGCCCGGTCTCGCCCTACCATTTGGGTTACTTAACGGTAGTTAGCAAGCGTGGGAGTGAATGAGCGTGAGCGGTTCCGCCGATTTCGACCTGTATCGCCTGTCGGAGGAGCACGAGATGCTCCGGGAGACGGTCCGCTCGCTGGCGGAGGCGAAGATCACGCCGTTCGCCGCCGCGGTCGACGAGGAGGCCCGGTTCCCCCAGGAGGCCCTGGACGCGCTGGTCGCGGCCGACCTGCACGCCGTGCACGTGCCCGAGACCTACGGCGGCGCGGGCGCCGACGCGCTGGCCACCGTGCTGGTGATCGAGGAGGTCGCCCGCGCCTGCGTCTCCTCCTCCCTCATCCCGGCCGTGAACAAGCTGGGCTCGCTGCCGGTGATCCTGTCCGGCTCGGAGGAGCTCAAGCACAAGTACCTCGGCCCGCTCGCCAAGGGCGACGCGATGTTCTCCTACTGCCTGTCCGAGCCCGACGCCGGCTCGGACGCGGCCGGCATGAAGACCCGCGCGGTGCGCGACGGCGACTTCTGGATCCTCAACGGCGT
>NZ_JBSGIW010000115.1:0-20397 GCF_053605265.1 Streptomyces sp. NPDC003943
CCGGCCGCGGATCGAGCGGCGGGTGCTCGACGCCTTCTTCCACTCTCGTAGGGAGGGCTTTTGCGCCACCTGCCCGCCGGGTAAGGTTAGGTTAGCCTTATCGATCACTCGGCG
Organism: Streptomyces sp. NPDC003943; assembly: GCF_053605265.1. NCBI lineage: Bacteria > Bacillati > Actinomycetota > Actinomycetes > Kitasatosporales > Streptomycetaceae > Streptomyces > Streptomyces sp. NPDC003943. The sequence goes on from NZ_JBSGIW010000115.1 coordinate 115, forward strand.
GGAGGTGAACCGCGTGTACGTCTGCTCGTGTTTCGCAGTCACGGAGAAGCAGGTCAAGGAGCACGCGGAGGCCGGCGCCTGCACGCCCCGCCAGATCGCCTCGGCCTGCAAGGCGGGCACGGACTGCGGCTCGTGCGTACGACGTATTCAGGCCATTCTCGGGCGCGGCAACTGCCCGCGCCGGGACCTGGTCGACCAGGGCCGCCCGGCCCTGACGGCGGAGGTCGCGGAGATCTCCGAGGTCGCCGGGGTCGCCGAGGTCACCGAGATCTCCGGGGTTCCCCGCCTGTCGGAAGCCGCTTAGCCGGCCCGGAGGGTCAGCTCGGCTGCTCGATGAGCGTCGAGCAGTACAGCGCCTCGCCCAGCTGCTCGATCAGCTCCAGCTGGGTGTCGAGGTAGTCGATGTGGTGCTCCTCGTCCGCCAGGATCTCCTCGAAGATGTTCGCCGAGGTGACGTCGCCCTTGGCCCGCATGACCTCGATCCCGCGCCTGAGGCGGTCGATCGCCTCCACCTCGACCTGCCGGTCGGCCTCGAACATCTCCTTGACCGTCTGGCCCACCCGGACGTGGAAGAGACGCTGGTAGTTGGGCAGCCCGTCCAGCATGAGGATGCGCTCGGTCAGCTTGTCCGCGTGCTTCATCTCGTCGATGGACTCTTCGCGGGTGTACTTCGCGAGCTTCGTCCAGCCCTTGTTGTCCTGGATGCGGTAGTGCAGCCAGTACTGGTTGATCGCGGTGAGTTCGCCGGTCAGCTGCTCGTTGAGGAACTCGAGGACCTCGGGGTCGCCCTGCATCGCTTCGGAATCCTTCCACGCCATGTCGGTGCCGCCACTGGGCAGGATGGCCGCATCCTTGCAGCGGTCATGGGTTGCGTCCAGTAAGTGCAGGCTTACCGATAGTTGTCCCAATAGTCAGAATATCCCCGGGATGTCGGTGCATGGCTGGTCATGACCACCCCTCGCGGTCTGTCACCATGGATGACATGGGTCAGCCGGAGGGCGGAGATCGCCGGGAGGAAGCAGCGGTGGCGGCGGTGACGGATCTGCCGCCGGGGCAGCGGCTCCAGCGCGGCTGGCCGGTCACCCACTACGGCCCCGTACCCCGCTTCAAGCCGGAGCGCTGGGAGTTCCGGGTCTTCGGGGCGACCGCGGACGGCGACAAGCGCTGCTGGAACCACGAGGAGTTCTCGGCGCTGCCCTTCGCCACCGTCGTGGCGGACCTGCACTGCGTGACGAAGTTCAGCATGCTGGGGGCCGAATGGGGCGGCGTCCCCGCCCGGACGATCCTGGAGCTGGCCCCGCCCGCGCCGAACGTCACACACGTGATGGTCTGGGCGGAGTACGGCTACAGCGCCAACATGCGCCTCTCGGACTTCGCGGACGAGCGCACGATCTTCGCCACCCACAAGGACGGCGAGCTGCTCACCGCGGAGCACGGCTTCCCGCTGCGGCTCGTGGTGCCGCACCTGTACGCCTGGAAGGGCCCGAAGTGGGTGCGGGGCGTGGAGTACATGGCCGCCGACCGGCGTGGCTTCTGGGAGGAGCGCGGCTACCACAACATCGGTGATCCGTGGACGGAGCAGCGCTACTCGTACCAGGAGGAGCCGGGCGACGGCCCTGAGCTCTAGCCCGTGTTGCTCGTGAGCGTCAGTGGTACTGGTGGACGACGGCGTGACCCTTGCCGCGGCCGATCATCCACTTGTTGACCGGGGTGGTCAGGACGAAGGCGACGAGGAGCGAGATCGCCAGGGTGATCCAGAACAGCGCGTCGGACAGGTGCGCGTCCATGGCGCCGGGCCACAGCGCGATCACGCCGTTGTCGATGACCTCCATGACGGCGATGGACAGGGTGTCGGCGGCGAGCGCCACCTTGAAGGCGGTCTTGAAGTCGACGCCGGCCTTCAGGATGCCGCGCAGGGTGAGGGTGTAGCCGAAGAAGAACGCCAGGACGATCGCGAGCACCATCGTCGGCATGTTGCCCCAGCCGAAGGCGGTGCCGACGATCATGCCGAGCACCTCGCCGATGGCGCAGCCGGTGAGGCAGTGCAGCGTGGCCTGGGCGGCCATGGACCAGCTGACCTGGCCGTTGCCGTGGTGACCGTGATGGGCGTGGTGGCCCTCGTGGCCCTGGTGGCCGGCGTGTCCTTCGTGGCCGGTGTGGCCCGCGTGGTGGCCCTCGTGGCCCGCGTGTCCTTCGTGGCTCTGGTGGTGGGCGTGCTGCTCGTGACCCTCGTGGGCGGTGGTGCCGTGGTGCTCGTGGTGGGCGTGCGCTTCGTGCTCCATGGGTGCCCCCAAGGTCGGGTAACCGTTCCTGCCTGTTCGGGAACGGTATACCCCCCTGGGGTATTCCTCAACGCAGTTTCTTCAGCAGCTCCACGTCCGCCTTGTGACCGGACGGCCCGCCGGGCGTCTCGATGATCAACGGTACGCCGTCCGTGGCCGGATGCCGCAGGAGATTACGGAAGCCGTCCTCGCCGATGTGACCGACGCCGATGTTCGCGTGCCGGTCCTTGTGCGCGCCCACGACGTCCTTGGAGTCGTTGGCGTGGATGAGTTTCAGCCTTCCTTCGCCGACCACCGCCACCAGCTCGTCGAGTGTGCGGGTGGCGCCGTCCGGGCCGGTCAGGTCGTGGCCCGCGGCGAAGATGTGGCAGGTGTCGAGACAGATGCCGAGCTTCGGATGGCGGTCCAGCGCGTCGAAGTACGGCCCGAAGTCCTCCGCCCGCGAGCAGAGCGAGGAGCCCTGCCCGGCCGTCGACTCCAGGAGCAGGAACGGGTCGTCGTCGTGCGTCAGCTCGTCGAGCAGCGGCAGCACCCGCTCCCGTACCTGCGCCAGCGCCACCTCGCGCGGCCTGCCGCCGGTCGCCGAGCCGGTGTGCACGACGACGCCCCGCGCGCCGATCTGCCGGCCGCGGCGCAGCGAGTGCCGCATCGACTCCACCGACTTCTCCACGGTGGCCTCGGTGTGCGAGCCGAAGTTGATCAGGTACGGGGCGTGCACCCAGGCCGACAGGCCCTCGGCCTCGCAGCCGGCCCGGAACAGCTCGTCCTGGGCCGGGTTGCCGGGCGGGGTGGCCCAGCCGCGCGGGTTGGCGACGAAGACCTGCACGGTCTCGGCGCCCAGCTCGCGCGCGTAGCCGAGACCGGTGGTGGCGAGGCCGCCGGCCACGGGGACATGGCCGCCGACGGGGTTGCGCATGAGTTCTCACAGTCCCTTGATCGTGATGGTGACGGTGGATCCCTCGGCCGCGGTCGAGCCGCCCTCGACGGACTGGCCCGAGACCGTGTCGCCGAGGAACGGGAAGGTCTTCTCGACCTTCACCTCGAAGCCGGCGTCCTCCAGCTCCTGCTTGGCGTCCGCCGTCTTCATGTCGACGACGTCCGGGACCTCGACCATCTTCGGGCCCTTGGAGACGGTGAGGACGACCGTGTCGCCCTCGGCGGCCCGGCTGCCCTGGGCGAGGGACTGCGCGGCGACCGCGCCGGCGTCCTCGGGCGAGTTGACCCGCTCCGGCGCGACCGTGACCTTCAGGCCGGCGTCCTGGAGCGTGGCCGTGGCGTCCTCCACCGACTCGCCGGTGACGTCCGGGACCTCGACCGGCGCGCCCTTGCTGACGACGAGGGCGACGGCCGAGTCCGGGCTGCGCTCGGTGCCGGGCTCCGGGTCGGAGCCGACGACCGCGCCGCGGGCGACGGACTGGCTGAAGTCGTACGTGATCACGCCGGGCGCCAGGCCCTCGGCGGCGAGGCGCTTCTTCGCCTCGGCGAGCGGGACGCCCTTGAGCTTGGGGACCTTCACGACCTTCGGGCCGCGGGACAGGGTGAGCGTCACCCGGCCGTTGCCGCGGATCCGCTCGCCGGGCGCCGGGTCGACGGCCATGACCGTGCCGCGCTCGTACACGTCGCTGAAGTCGCGCTTGGTCGTGCTCACGTCCAGGCCGGCGGCGGTGAGGCGCTTCGTGGCCTGGGCCTCGGTCTGGCCGAGGACGGCGGGGACGCGGGTGAACTGACCGGCGTTGATGTACCAGACGCCGGTCCCGATGCCGAGGGCGAGCAGGACGGCGGCGATGACGAGGAGGGGGCCGCGGGGACGGCGGCGGCGCGCCGCGGGTGCCGGTTCCGGCGTCGGCAGGAAACTGGTGTGCTCCACCGGCATCGGCTGGATCCGCGGGATGACGCTGGTCCGGTCCTCCGGGCCGCTCGGCTCCTGGCCCGCCCGCTCCTGCGGCGGTACGGCGTCCAGCTGCTCCTCGGTGAGCGCGGCGCGGGCGTCGCGGACCTGCGCGAGCAGCGCGACGGCGTCGTACGGCCGGAGCTCGGGGTCGCGGGCGGTGGCGCTCGCCACCAGTGCGTCCAGCTCCCCGGCGAGGCCCGGGACGGCGGCGGACGGGGCGGGCACGTCGGTGTTCAGGTGCTGGTAGAGCACCTGCGCCGGAGTGTCGCCGGAGTGCGGCTTGGCGCCGGTCAGCATCTCGTACAGGACGACGCCGCACGCGTACACGTCCGCGCGGGTGTCGGCGGTGCCGTGCTCGATCTGTTCCGGCGCGAGGTACGACACGGTGCCGAGGACGGCGCCGGTGGTGTCGGTGGCGGTGCCCACGGCCCGTACGAGCCCGAAGTCCGCGACCTTCACCCGGCCGTCGTCCCCTATCAGGACGTTCTCCGGTTTCATGTCCCGGTGCACGAATCCCGCCCGGTGCGCGGCGCCCAGCGCGGCGAGCACCGGCTCCAGGACGTCGAGCGCCGCGCGCGGCCGCAGCGCGCCCCGCTCCCGCAGCACGTCCCGGAGCGTGCAGCCCGCGACGTACTCCATCGCCAGGTACACGTAGGCCCCGTCCGCGCCCTGGTCGAACACCCCGACCACATTGGGGTGCGCGAGCCGCGCGACGGACTTCGCCTCCCGCATGAACCGCTCCACGAACGCGGCGTCCGTCGCCAGCTCCGGGTGCATCACCTTGAGCGCGAGCACCCGGTCGAGCCGGGTGTCCACGGCCCGGTAGACCGTGGCCATCCCGCCGCCGGCGATACGCGCCTCGACGCGGTAACGGCCGTCGAGCAGCCGCCCGACGAGGGGGTCCTGAAGGGTCGTGTCCACGGCGTCGAGTCTACGAGGGCCGTACGACACCCCCGGCCGCGCGGCCGGGACTGCAGCGCAGCTGTGACGCGGCGCCGCAGGCGGCGGCCCCCGCCCCGCCGGGGCGGGGGCCGCGGAGCGTCAGAACGCCGGGCGTTCCGGGTCCAGGCGGGCCCGGCCGTCCGTCGGGGACGAGGCCTCCGCGAAGTGGCGGCGCGGGATGCGGCCCGCGCGGTGGGCAAGCCGGCCGGCCTCCACCGCGTGGCGCATGGCGTCGGCCATGAGGACGGGCTCCTGGGCCCGGGTGACGGCGGAGGCGAGCATGACGGCGGCGCAGCCGAGCTCCATGGCGAGGGCCGCGTCGGACGCGGTGCCGGCCCCCGCGTCGAGGATCACCGGCACGCCCGCCCGTTCCACGATCAGCTCGAAGTTGTGCGGGTTGCGGATGCCGAGGCCCGAGCCGATGGGCGAGCCGAGCGGCATGATCGCGGCGCAGCCGACGTCCTCCAGCTTGCGCGCGAGGACCGGGTCGTCGTTCGTGTAGGGGAGGACGACGAAGCCGTCGTCGACGAGGGTCTCCGCCGCGGCGAGCAGCTCCTCGCCGTCCGGCAGCAGCGTGCGCTCGTCGGCGATGACCTCCAGCTTGATCCACTCCGTGCCGAGCGCCTCCCGGGCGAGCCGGGCGGTCAGCACGGCCTCGCCGGCCGTGTAGCAGCCGGCCGTGTTCGGCAGGACCTGGATGCCGAGCCGGTCCAGGACGGAGAGCACGGATCCCCGCACCGTCGGGTCGAGGCGGCGCATGGCGACGGTGGTCAGCTGGGTGCCGCTCGTCACCAGCGCGCGTTCGAGGATGTCGAGGCTGGGCGCCCCGCCCGTACCCATGATGAGGCGGGAGGAGAACTCCGTACCGCCGAGCAGGAAGACGTCGTCGGACATCGCGCTCAACCTCCCTGGACCGCGGTGAGGACCTCGACCCGGTCGCCGTCGCCGAGCAGGGTCGTGGCCCACTGGCTGCGCGGGACGACGGTCTCGTTGACGGCGGCGGCCACGCCGGCCGGGGCGGCGGTCAGGGTCGCGACGAGGGCGTCGAGCGCCAGGCCGGGGGAGAGCTCACGCGGCTCCCCGTTCACGGATACGGAGACGGATGCGGACTCGGATGCGGAAACGGACGCGGTCATGCGTGCTCCAGGTGTGCGGGAGAGAAACGGCGGGCGGTGAAGGCGCGTGCCTCCTCCGGCAGGGCGCCGGTCGTGAGGGCCTCCGCCATGGCGTCGCCGGTGACCGGGGTGAGCAGCACCCCGTTGCGGTAGTGGCCGGTCGCCAGGTGCAGCCCGGGCAGTGCGCTGGGGCCGAGCAGCGGCGCGTTGTCGGGGGAGCCGGGGCGCAGCCCGGCGAGGGTCTCGGTGAGGGGCAGTTCGGTGATGCCGGGGACGAGCTCGTGCGCGTCGCGCAGCAGCTCGTACACCCCGCCGGCGGTGACCGTGGTGTCCCAGCCCAGTTCCTCGCTGGTGGCGCCGACGACCAGCTCGCCGTTCTCGCGCGGCACGAGGTAGACGTGGCTGCCGCGGACGACCGCGCGGACGGTCCGGGAGAGGAACGGCGCGTACGCGGGCGGCACGCGCAGCCGCAGCACCTGCCCCTTCACGGGCCGCACGGGCGGCAGCACCTCTGCCGGTACGCCGTCGAGCCGCCCGCTCAGACTGCCCGCGGCGAGCACGACCTGGTCGGCGGTCACGTCGACGCCCCCGGCCAGGACGGCGCCGCGGGCCCGGTCCCGTACCACCGCGAGCCGCTCGGCCACGGCGCGGTGGAAGACCACCCCGGCCCGTTCGCAGGCGGTCAGCAGCGCGTCGGCGAGCCGCCGCGGGTCGACCTGGTGGTCGCCGTCGACCCGGAGCCCGCCCCGGACGCCGGGCGCCAGCATCGGCTCCAGGCGCCGGCAGTCGCGGCCGCTCAGCCACTCCGAGGCGAGCCCGCAGCGGGTCTGCAGGGCGTGCAGTTCGCGCAGGTGGGCGCGGTCGTCGGCGTCGAGGGCGACGGCGAGCGTGCCGCAGGCGCGGTAGCCGGTGTCCAGGCCGCCGGAGGCCTCGGTGAGCTCGGCGACGAAGTCGGGGTAGCGGCGGGCGGATTCGAGGTTGAGGCCGAGGAGGGTCTCCTCGCCGTAGTGGAGTTCGGTGACGGCGGCGAGCATGCCGGCCGCCACCCGGGCGGCCCCGCCGCCCGGTTCGGGGTCGGCCACGGCGGTGCGCAGTCCGCGCTGAGCGGCCCGCCAGGCCGTGACCAGGCCGATGATTCCGCCCCCGATGACGAGGACGTCGAAAGCGGCGGATATGCCGGATGTTCCGGATGTACCGGTTCGACCGGTGGTACGCGACATGGGCGTCCAGCCCCTCCCTTCGCCGGCATGACCCGGATCAGGTTCGTACGGTCGGAGGCCGGTCAGCCTCCCTCTCAGCCCGGTGCGTCCGGGCTCCCGCGAGTGCTCTACGCCGGTCAGACTAACCGCAGCGGGCCGGGTCCCGCAGGACCCTGCCTTCCTGACGGTTCGTCAGATGCGTAAGGTGGTCGGGTGAGCGAGCAGAAGCAGGTTCCCCACCGTGTAGTGATCGCCGGCGCCGGAATGGCCGGTGTGCAGACCGCCGTCGCCCTGCGCGAACAGGGCTTCACCGGCCCCGTCACCCTCATCGGCGCCGAGCCCCACCAGCCCTACGACCGGCCGCCGCTCTCCAAGGCGGTCCTCCTCGGCAAGGCCGAGGACTCCGCCTTCGACGTCGACTTCGAGTCACTCGGCGTCGAGCTCCGCCTCGGCGTCGAGGTCACCGGGCTCCGCGCCGGCGCCCACGAGGTCGACACCGAGGCCGGCCCCGTCCCGTACGACACCCTCGTCGTCGCCACCGGCGCCCACCCGCTCACCCTGCCCGGCAGCGAGGGCGTCCCCGGCGTCCACCTGCTGCGCACCCTCGACGACGCCGCCCGGCTCGGCACCGTCCTGGAGCGCCGCCACGACATCGTGGTGGTCGGCGCCGGCTGGATCGGCGCCGAGTTCGCCACCGCCGCCCGCGAGGCCGGCTGCGCCGTCACCGTCGTCGAGGCCGCCGACCGTCCGCTGGCCGGCGCGCTGCCCGCCGAGGTCACCGCCCCGATGGCCGGCTGGTACGCCGACAGCGGCGCCGAGCTCCGGCTCGCCGCCCGCGTCGACCGCGTCGAGGAGGGTCGGGTCGTCCTCACCGGCGCGGACGGGCGGACCGCCGAACTCGCCGCCGACGCCGTCGTCGTCGGCATCGGCGCCCGCCCCGCCACCGGCTGGCTGGCCGGCTCCGGCGCCGCCCTCGACCCGAGCGGCGCGCTCAGCGCCGACGACCGGCTGCGCACCTCGCTGCCCGACGTGTACGCGGTCGGCGACTGCGCATCCTTCCCCTCCGCCCGCTACGGCGAACGACTCCTCGTCCACCACTGGGACAACGCCCTCCAGGGCCCCCGTACAGTGGCCGCCGACATCGTCGCCGAGGTGCGCGGCGCGCCCGCCTCGACCGTCCCGGCCTACGACCCGGTGCCGTACTTCTGGTCCGAGCAGTTCGGCCGATTCGTCCAGTACGCCGGCCACCACGCCGCCGCCGACACCCTGCTGTGGCGCGGTGACCCGGCCGAACCGGCGTGGACCGTGCTGTGGCTGCGCGACGACGTCCCGGTGGCCCTGCTCGCGGTCGGCCGGCCGCGCGATCTGGCCCAGGGACGGCGGCTGATCGAGCAGCGCGTCGCCGTCGACCCGGCACGGGCCGCGGACCCGTCCGTCCCCCTGAAGGCCGCAGTCCGGTAGGGCCCGACTACCGACTGTCAGTCCGGGATGGCACGCTTGTCCCGTGACCGAGATTGACGCAAAGACCGATGCTCTCGTCCCCGCCTGGCTCTTCCTCCCCGACATCGCGGAAATGCTCGATGTCGAGGTGACGCGCGTGCGGCAGCTGGTCAAGGAGGGCCAGCTCATCGCCGTGCGCCGCGAGGTGCGCCCCGGAGAGAAGATCCTCCAGGTGCCGGCCGCCTTCATCCAGGACGGCAAGGTCGTCAAGGGCCTCTCCGGGACCCTGACGCTCCTGCGGGACGACGGCTTCAGTGACGAAGAGATGCTGGAGTGGCTCTTCACTCCGGATCCGACCCTGCCGGGCACGCCCGCGCAGGCCCTCGGCGAGAATCGCGGCACGGAGGTGAAGCGCCGAGCCCAGGCGCTCGCCGTCTGACGCACGATCGCCGAGCAGTCCCACAGCACCCGCGGGTGCCGGGCCGGCCCTTCCCGGCCGGCCCGGCACCGGCACCACCCACCAGGGGGGAAACACCATGTCCACGCCTCGCGCGCAGCTCGCCGACGCCCGGCTCTACCTGTGCACCGACGCCCGGAAGCGCCAGGGCGACCTGCCCGACTTCCTCGACGCCGTGCTCTCCTCCGGCGTCGACATCGTGCAGCTCCGCGACAAGGGCATGGAGGCGGGGGAGGAGCTGGAGCACCTGGCCGTCCTCGCCGACGCCTGCCGCCGCCACGGCAAGCTCCTGGCCGTCAACGACCGGGCCGACGTCGCCCACGCCATCGGCTCCGACGTGCTCCACCTCGGCCAGGGCGACCTGCCCGTGCCCGCCGCCCGCGCCATCCTCGGCGACGAGGTGCTGATCGGCCGTTCCTGCCACGCCGAGACGGAGGTGGCCGCGGCCGCCGCCGAGCCGGGCGTGGACTACTTCTGCACCGGGCCCTGCTGGCCCACCCCCACCAAGCCGGGACGGTACGCGCCGGGCCTCGACCTCGTGCGGTACGCGGCCGGGCTCGCCCAGGACCGCCCCTGGTTCGCCATCGGCGGCATCGACGAGACCAACCTGGACGAGGTGCTCGACGCCGGCGCCCGCCGCATCGTGGTCGTCCGCGCCCTCACCGAGGCCGCCGACCCGGCCGCCGCCGCGGCCTCCCTCGCCAAGCGGGTCCGCGAACGCCTCGCGTGACAGCGGTGCGTCCGGATGCCGGGACGCGCGGCCCGGATGTCCTGAAAGGTGTCCACTACGCGGACTCGGCTTCACCCCGACCTTGGACCCCGTCTAACCTGCCCGTATGGCCCTTGGTACCGCTTCCGTCCGCTCGGACCGTGCACGCACGGTCCGCGAGATCCTCGCGTCCGGCGACACCACGTACTCCTTCGAGTTCTTCGCGCCCCGGACCGAGAAGAGCGAGCAGAGCCTCTGGAACGCCATGCGCCGCATCGAGGCGGTCGCGCCGAGCTTCGTCTCCGTGACCTACGGCGCCGGCGGCTCCACTCGCGGCGGCACGGTCAAGGCCACCCAGAAGATCGCCTCCGACACCACCCTCACCCCGGTCGCGCACCTCACCGCCGTCGACCACTCCGTCGCCGAGCTGCGCAACATCCTCGGCCAGTACGCCGACGCCGGCATCCGGAACATGCTCGCCGTCCGCGGCGACCCGCCGGGCGACCCGCTCGGCGAGTGGGTCGCCCACCCCGAGGGCGTCCACTACGCGGCCGACCTGGTCCGGCTGATCAAGGAGTCCGGCGACTTCTGCGTGGGCGTCGCCGCCTTCCCCGAGATGCACCCGCGGTCCCTGGACTGGGACACCGACGTGCGCCACTTCGTGGACAAGTGCCGGGCCGGCGCCGACTACGCGATCACCCAGATGTTCTTCGACCCGGAGGCGTACCTGCGACTGCGCGACAGCGTCCAGAAGGCCGGCTGCGAGACCCCGATCATCCCCGAGGTCATGCCCGTCGTCAGCCTCAAGACGCTGGAAAGGCTGCCCACCCTGAGCAACGCCGCCTTCCCCGCGCACGTGAAAGAGCGCATCCTCGCCGTCAAGGACGATCCGGCCGCTGTACGCTCCATTGGCATCGAGTTCGCGACGGAGTTCTGTGCGCGGCTGCTCTCCGAGGGTGTCCCCGGACTGCACTTCATCACGCTCAACAACTCCAGGGCGACGCTCGAGATCTACGAGAATCTCGGACTGCACGTGCAGTCCTGACCGGCCGTACCCGCCCCTACCCGCGGCGGAGGCCGTAGGAGAGGGGCGGGCATGGGGTGGACGGTCCTCTACATCGCGTTCGGTGTCGTGGCGCTGTGGCTGCTCGGTGAGGTGCTGCTGCAGTACAAGGCGCGGCTGCGCTGGCGGCTGCTCGCCTTCGGTGGCTTCCTCGGCGTGGTGCTCGGCGTGCTGCTGCCGTCCGTGGTCGTCATCGTCGTCGGCGCCGTCGCCTTCGCCGTCGGCCAGGCCTATGTGACGCTCTCCTTCCGGCGCGGCTTCTCCACCGGCTGGGCCCTCGGCGGCCGCCCGGGCGCCAGCCGGCGCCGTCGCTCCCGGCCGTCCGCGGACAGGACCGGCCCGACCCTGGAGGTCACCGACCTCTCGTACGAGCCGGCGGACCCCGCCGACCCCGCCGCCGAGGACGCCCTGGCCGCGGCCGGGACCACGGCCGTGTACGAGCCCCAGCCGATGCCCGAGGACACCGGCCAGTACGCCGTCTACGGCACCTCGTACGAGCAGCAGCCGCAGTACGCCGACCCCTACGCCACCGGGTACGAGCAGCAGCCCGCGTACGACTACGGCGCCGAGGCCCAGCAGCAGTACGCGGCCTACTCGGACCCGTACATCGGCCAGCAGTACGCGGACGCCGGCCAGCAGTACGGCGGCTACCAGCAGCAGCCGTACGCCGACCCGTACGCCCCCTCGTACACCTACGACACCCCGCCCGGCGGCATCTGGGTGCCGCAGCAGCGGGACACCGACCAGCAGCACCCGGACCAGCACCAGCACCAGCAGCCGTACGGATACGGCGAGGACCAGACGTACCGCTACTGATCCCCGACCGCCCCGGGCCGGCCGGTCACTGCGAGCCGCGGAAGTCCGCGCCCTCCACGATCAGGCCGGCCACCAGCGCGCCCGACATCCCGGCGTGCGCCAGCCCGCCGCCCGGGTGGGACCAGCCGCCGACGAAGTAGAGCCCGGGGACCGGCGACACGTTCGCCGCCGGCAGCCAGCGGCCGCGGTCCCCGGCCAGGGCCGGGCCGGGCACCTCGGCCGCGCCCGTCTCCAGAAGGGTGTCGTCGGGGGTGCGGACCTCCTGCCAGAGCAGTCGCTCGCGCAGCCCCGGCACCACCATCTCGGCCTGTATCAGCATCTTCTCGGCGAAGTCGGTCCAGGACGACAGGACGCCCTCCGTCGCCGTGACCGTCACCGACTCGTGCGCGTCGTCCGGCCGCAGCGCCGGGTCGTCCGGCCGCAGCACCGTCACCGTCGGCAGGTCCCCGGTGGCGTGCACGACCGTGCGGTGGACCGCGCCGGACTCCCGGGCGCCGCGCAGCGCCAGACAGACCGTCACCCGGCCCGTCCGCACCGGCTGGAAGTGCGGCCACTCGTCCTGCCGCTCCCAGCCGACGAGCCGCTCCTGGTAGAGCATCGGCACGGGCGCGCCCGCGACGACATGGTCCGCGAGCACGGTCTCGCCGCCCGCCAGCTTCAGCCCGACCGCCCGGCCGTGCTCCTGGAGCACGTCGGTGACCTCGGTGTCGAAGACGAACTCCACCCGCCGCTGCAGGCACCGCTCGTACACCGCGTCCGCGAGCGCCCGGATGCCGCCGGCCACGTACCAGCTGCCGAAGGTCTGCTCCATGTACGGCAGCACGGCCGCCGAGGCGGGGGCGGTGGCCGGGTCGAAGCCGTACGCCCACGCGTACGAGCCGAGGAGCGCGGCGAGCCGCGGGTCGCGCAGCTCGCGGGCGCCGATCTGGGCGAGCGTGGTCGTCGGGCGGCGCAGCAGGCCCGCCTTGACCGCCGGATACGGCTCCCGGCCGAGCGCCGAGGTGTCCGCGGCCTGCGGCTCCTCCAGGAGCGGGCGCCGGGTGCGGTCCCACGCCTCGCGGGCCCGCACCAGGAACTCGCCCCAGCGCTCGCCCGCGCCCGCGCCGAGCGCCGCGTCCAGCGCGGCGACCGTGCCCGCCCGCGAGGCGTTCGGCAGATCGACCGTCGTGCCGTCGGCGAAGACATGACGGCTCGCCGGATCGACCTGGGTGAGCGTCACGCACTCCTCGAGCGGCTGCTTGCCGGTCTTCACGAACAGATCGCGGTAGACGGCCGGCAGATGGAGCAGCCCCGGGCCGGTGTCGAAGCCGAAACCGTCGCGCTCCAGTCGGCGCACCCCGCCGCCGTACGTCGAGTTGGCCTCGTACACCGTCACCTGATGGCCCGCCACCGCGAGCCGGGCGGCGGCCGCCATGGCGCCGAGTCCCGCGCCGATCACCACAATCCGTGCCATGCCAGGGACCTTATCGGCCCCCACTGACACTTCACCCGGAAGGTGGCCGGACCGGCTGTGCCGCGAGCCGCTTCTCCGCCCGGCGCTGGGCCCGGCGGCGCCGGAAGCGGCGGATCCGGTGGGCGACGAAGCCCAGCACCGCCAGGCCGAGGACGAGCAGCACGGCCGCGACGCTCGCCGCCGCGACCGGATGGAAGAGCGCCAGCGTCACCAGGCCGGCCACGCCGAGGTCCTCCGCCGTCGACAGGACGATGTTGGAGAACGGCTCCGGCGAGGTGTTGACCGCCATCCGCGTCCCCGCCTTCACGGCGTGGCTCAGCAGGGCCGTCGAGCCGCCGACCGCGCCCGCCGCCAGCTCGGGCAGCGAACCCGACTGCCCGGCGAGCAGCGCGGCCACCACCGCCCCGCCGACCGGCCGGATCACCGTGTGGACGGAGTCCCAGACGGAGTCGACGTACGGGATCTTGTCCGCGACCGCCTCGCACAGGAACAGCAGCCCGGCGGCGATCAGCACGTCGGGCCGCTGCAGCGCCTCGGGCACCTCGTCGGTGAGCCCGGTCGCGCCGAGCACGCCGAGCAGCAGGACCACGGCGTAGGCGTTGATCCCGCTCGCCCAGCCGCTGGTGAAGACCAGGGGGAGTACGGACACGTCCGCGATCGTAGCCAGCCCTGAGTATCCGTACCTAGAGGACGAGATGAGTAGGTTCGCGGATGGGCCGTGACCTGCGCGGAAGGGAGAGTGGACCGCACGGAGGGGGCGCGGCTCCGGCACCGCCGACACGGGGCGGCGGAACGGCGCCGCGCGCCTGCCGGTGTGAAACGACGCCGGTCCGGCGAGGCTCGGGGGGATCGAGCCTCGCCGGACCGGCGTCTCCTGCGTTTCCTGCGTTTTCAGGTTTCCGGACCCGGCGGGCCGCCGGGCTCAGCAGCCGTGCACGCGCCCGTGCAGCAGCCGCGAGAGCGCGGAGTGCACGTCGTCCAGGGAGCGTTCGCTCTGGAACGCCTGCCAGTCGAGCGCGGCCACCAGGACCATGCCGACGAGCGCGGACGCCGTCAGCTGCACGTCGATCTCGTCGCTGAACTCACCGGCCGCCACGCCCTCGCGCAGCACGTTCTCGACGACGGCGACGGCATCCTGACGGACCACCAGAAGGGTCGAGTTCCAGGCCCGCCCGGTGCGCCACAGCTCCGCCACGTACAGCTGGGTGAAGGCCGGATAGCGCTGGATGAAGACCAGGCCGGCCCGGATCATCGCGTCCAGCGCCTCGATCCGGGTGCCGCCGCGCGCGGCGGTCTCCTCGGCCGCCGTCCGCAGGGAGGCGGCGAGGAGCGAGACGCCGTGCCGCAGCAGCTCCTCGAAGAGCTCGGTCTTGCTCTTGAAGTTGTAGTAGACGGTGCCCTTGGCCACCCCGGCCCGCTCGGCGATCTCGTCGACCGTGGTCGCCGAGAAGCCCTGCTCCGCGATGAGGGTGACGGCCGCCTCGTAGAGCTTGGCGCGGGTGGCCTGCCGTCTGGTGCTGCTGCTGTCCATGGGCTCGATTCTCACAGAGACCGTTCTTCTCGGAGAGACCGTCTTCTTCACAGAGACAGTTCGGGGTGCAGCCGGTCCAGCGTCCACACCTGCTTGCGCCGGGCGGAGACCGCCGTCAGCGCGAGCGCGCCCACCGTGAAGGCGGCGAGCACCGCGACCGCCTGCCAGACCGGCCCGAGGCCGCCGCCGGTGATGAGCCGGCGCAGCGCCCCGATCACGTAGGTCATCGGCAGGTAGGGGTGGATGGCGTTGAAGAAGCCCGGGCTGGTCTGGACGGGGTAGGTGCCGCCCGCCGAGGTGAGCTGGAGCATCAGGACCGCGAGCACCAGGATGCGGCCCGCCGCGCCGAAGCGGGCGTTGAGCCACTGGATGATGGCGGCGAAGCAGCAGGTCACCAGGGCCAGGAAGCCGACGGTGCCGGCGGCCCTGGCCATCTGCAGGCCGAGGCCCCAGTGCAGCACGGACATCAGGGCGCCCACCTGGAGCACGCCGATCGCGGCGACCGGCAGCCAGCCCGCGAGCGCGATCCGCCAGGCGGAGGCGCCGGCGGCGAGGGCGCGCCGGTTGAGCGGCTGGATGATCATGTACGCGACCATCGCGCCGACCCAGAGGGAGAGCGGGATGAAGTACGGGGCGAAGCCGGTGCCGTAGTTCGGCGCCTTGTGCATCGACTGGGCGGCCAGCTTGACCGGGTCGGCCATCACCTCGGTGCGGCGGTCGCGGTCCTGCTTGTCGTAGTCGGGGATCTTGTCGACGCCGTCCTTGAGGCCGGTGGCCAGCTGGCCGGAGCCGTCCGCCAGCTTGAACATGCCGCCGTCGAGCTGACCGGCGCCCTTCTTCAGCTTGCCGACGCCGGTGTCGAGGCCGGCCGAGCCGGAGCGGGCACTGGTGAGGCCGGTGTGCAGCCTGTCGGCGCCGTCGGCGACCTTGTGGGCGCCGGCGTTCAGCTCGTTGATCTTCTTGATGGCGCCCTCGACGTCCTGGTCCAGGTGCGGGGCGCGCCGGGCCAGCTCGTCGGCGTCCTTCTTCAGCTTGGCGAGCCGGGCGTCGAGGGTCTTCAGGTCGCCGTTGCTGTCCTTGGTCAGCTCGTTCAGGTCGTCGGCGATCTTCGAGACGTCGCCGGCCGTGACCGATGCCTTCTTGAGCAGCTCGCAGCCCTTGGCGTCGGCGAGCAGGTTGCCCACGCACTGCTTCCGGTAGTACGCGGACAGGTCCTCGTCGGCCTTGTGGGCGGCGCTGCGGGCGATCGGGGCCCGGCGCACGAGGTCGTCCAGGTTGTGCCGGACGGCGGTCGCCGAGTCGGAGACGAGACGGGCGGTGTCGCGGATCGACTTGCCGTTGTTCGCGAGGTACGGGCGCACCTTGTCGGCGGTGCCGTTCACCTTGTCGGCGAGCTGCTGGGTGCCGTTGGCGACCTGACGGGAACCGCTCTCCAGGTCCGCGGAGCCCTTGTCGAGCTTCCGGATGCCGCCGGCCAGCCGGCCGCTGCCCTTCTTGGCGTCCTTCAGGCCGTCGGCCAGGCTCTTGGAGCCCGCCTTCGCCTTGTCGACGCCCTCCTTGAGGTCACCGGCGCCCTTGGCCGCCTCTGCGGTGGCGTCGTGCAGGTCGGAGAAGGAGATGAAGATCTTGTCGAGGAACTTGCGCGAGGAGTTCGTGGAGGCCGCGGCGCGCACCTCGGAGAAGACCGTGCGGGAGATCGAGCCGACGATGTAGTTGTTGGCGTCGTTCGTACGCACCTTCAGGGCGCCGGTCTCGGGGGAGTCGCCGGAGCTGGAGGCGATCCGCGCGCTGAAGTCGGCGGGCATGGTGAGGGACAGGTAGTACGTGCCGTCCTCGACGCCCGCGCGGGCCTCGTCGTCGCTCACCTCGTGCCAGTCGAAGACGGCGCTGTCGCGGAGCTTCCTGGTGATGTCGGCGCCCGCGGTGATCTTCTGGCCGCCGGCGGTGGCGCCCTTGTCCTCGTTGACCAGGGCCACGGGGATCTTGTCGAGCCTGCTGTACGGGTCCCAGAACGACCACAGGTACAGCGCGCCGTACAGCAGCGGCAGCAGCAGGATCGCGACGAGCGCGGCCCGCGGGAGCTTCCCCCTGCCGAACCGCTTCAGCTCAAGCGCGGCGAGCTTGTGCGAGCGCACCGGACTCCCCCTTCTCGGACGTCGTGTCGTTTTCGGTGGCGGTGTCGGCCGGTCCGGCCTTCGCGGGCTCGGTCTCCGCGGCCTCGGCCCGGGGCTCGGCCTCGCGCTCGGCCTCGGGCTTGGCCTTGGCCTGGGTCGGCTTCGCGGCGGCGGCCGTGGAGACCTTCAGGGCGTCCTCGGGGGCCTCGCTGCAGACGGCGAGGACGGTGGTGCCGGCCGCGGCGACGGACCGCAGCAGGTCCCACGCCTCGGCGCGGTCGGCGTCCGAGAGCTTGAGGTCGGCGTCGTCCAGGGCGAGCAGCCGGGGCTTGCCGATGAGGGCGAGCGCGATCGACAGGCGCAGCGCCTCCAGGCGTTCCAGGTCGCGTACGGAGGTGCGGTCGCCCTTCGGCAGGGTGGCGAGGTCGAGCCCGGCGGCGGACAGGGCCTCGTCGATCCGGGCCCGCGCGGCGGCGCGGCGCTCGGCCGGCGGGCGCAGCAGGGCCTTCAGGGAGCCGTCGAAGCGGCGCTGGAGCAGGGCCCGCTCGCGCAGGTGCTCGGCGACGGTCAGGGCCGGGTCCAGGTCGCTGACGCCGGGGACGGGGCCGAGCGCGCTGATCCGGCGCACGGCCGCCATCTTGCCGGGCAGCGGCAGCCCGGCCACCTCGGCACGGCCCTCCTGGGCCTTCATCCGGCCGGTGAGCGCGAGCAGCAGGCAGGTCCGGCCCGAGCCGGAGGGGCCCTCGATGGCGACGAGGCTGCCGGGGGCGGCCTCGAAGCCGATCCCCTGGAACGCCCAGCCCCTCGGGCCCTTCAGTCCGAATCCGTCCGCGACGACGGCGGCGCCGTGGTTCGCTTCCACCATCCCCCCTCTTTTGAACTGACCAGTCAGTGCAAAAAATTACCGCCGAGTTGGCGAACTGGCAAAGCCCCAGGTCAGCGCGATTGTCAGTGGTGCCGTGCACGATGAGCACATACGGCCACAGCGCCGTCACCCGACGACAGGAGGCTCGTCATGGCCGGCAACTCCGCCGCAGCCACGCCCCGGCGCCACACCGGAAGTCGCCCTGCCCCCGCCCAGCTCGGACCCGCGTCCGACATCCATCCCGTCCCGCGCCGCACCTCGGCCCCGCCCGCCGCCCTCGACCTGCTCGCCAAGGCCAGGGCCGGACTCGACGAGGCCGCCGCGCTCGACGTTCCCAACGAGCGGTACGCCACCGCCCACCTCGCCGCCCTGCGCACCGCCGCCGCCGTGCTCGCCGCCCGTGGCCGGCCCGAGCGCGACCCCCGCAAGCGGGCCCGTATCCGCAGCGCCTGGGAGGTGCTCCCGGAGATAGCGCCCGAGCTCACCGAATGGAGCGCCCTCTTCGCCTCCGGCGCCGCGCGCCGGGCCCGTGCCGAGGCGGGTATCACCGGCGCCGCCAGCCGCCGCGACGCCGACGACCTGCTCCGCGACGCCGCCCTCTTCCTCCGCCTGGTCGAGCGGCTGCTCGCGCTCCAGCCGGTGCTGCCACGGCAGCCCGGCGCCGAGGAGGCCACAGGATGATCGGTGCAGCACGCGCCAGGCCATAGGGTGGGGGAGTAAGTCACCGTCACCGAGGAGTCAACAGCCGTGTCGGACCCTTCCGCTGTCTCCGGTCGAGAGGCGACCTCGCGCCCGTCGCGTGCCTCCCTGCGCACCGCCGTCGTCTGGGACGTCCTCAAAGACGCCCTCGACCGCCGGGTCAAGGCCACCGGGCAGGAGGGCCTCGATGTCCTCGACACGGGCGGCGGCTCCGGCAACTTCGCGGTCCCGGTGGCCCGCCTCGGCCACCGGGTCACCGTCGTCGACCCCAGCCCCAACGCCCTCTTCGCCCTGGAGCGGCGCGCCGCCGAGGCCGGCGTCGCCGACCGGGTCACCGGCGTCCAGGGCGACATCCGCGGGCTCTTCGACGTCGTCGACCGCGAGGGTTTCGACACCGTCCTGTGCCACGGCGTTCTGGAGTACGTGGACGACCCGGCCGAGGGCGTGCGCAACGCGGCCGCCGCGCTGCGGCCCGGCGGCAGCCTCAGCCTGCTCGCCGCCGGCCTCGGCGGCGCCGTCCTGGCCCGCGCGCTCGCCGGCCACTTCACCGAGGCCCGCAACGCGCTGAGCGACCCGGCCGGGCGCTGGGGCGCCGGCGACCCGGTGCCGCGGCGCTTCACCGCCGACCAGCTGACCGGGCTCGCCGCCGACGCCGGCCTCGACGTGGGCGCCGTGCACGGCGTGCGGGTCTTCGCCGACCTCGTGCCCGGCGTCCTCGTCGACACCGAGCCCGGTGCCGCCGAGGCCCTGCTGCGCCTGGAGGCCGCGGCCGCCGAACTGCCGTCCTTCCAGGCGATCGCCACCCAGCTCCACGTCCTGGGCACGAAGCACGCCTGACCCCACGGGTCACACGTGCCACTCGCACGGCCGCGCAGCGGGGCTCCGGCCCCGGTGCGCGGGAGTACCCGCTGATCAGCGGCGCAGCGGCGGATGGAGTACGCCACAGCCCCGCCGAACGGGGACTTGTCCCCGTATGATCGGAAGACACCATCCGGCATGACGGACTGGGGGCCGGGGAATCAACGCCTCAGCATCCGATCCGCATGGCGGCCCGGATTGGCGATTTGGCATTGAGGGCGGGTTTCACGGGGGCGATTCCCTGCCTATCCTGAAAGGGCCGCAAACCGGTCGCCCCCGCGACCGACGACTAGGAGGACTCCGTGCCGCTCTCGGAGCACGAGCAGCGAATGCTCGAGCAGATGGAGCGAGCGCTGTACGCCGAAGATCCCAAGTTCGCGACAGCGCTCGAGGGAAGCGGACTGCGTACGTACACCCGGCGACGGGTCTACCAGGCAGTCGCCGGCTTCCTGGTGGGTATCGCGCTCCTCATGGCCGGAATGGTCGCCCAGCAGATCTGGATCAGCGTGGTGGGCTTCCTCGTCATGCTGGGCTGCGCGGTCCTGGCGGTCACCGGCTGGCGCAAGGCCCCCAAGCCGGGCGAGCACCTGCGCGGAGCCGCCGCGGGCGGCCATCGCACCCGGCAGCGCCGCTCCATGATGACCCGCATCGAAGAACGCTGGCAGCGCCGGCGCGACGAGCAGCAGGGCGGCCACCACTGAGGCGGCCCGCGCCTCGCCGAACACGTTGACATGAGCTGGGCCGACGACGCCATCGTGCTGGACTGGAAGATGAAGCCGATCTTGTCGCGGCGCAGCTCCAGGAGGCCCTCCTCGCCGAGCTCGGCGAGATCGATGCCGTCGATGACGA
>NZ_JBSGIW010000116.1:0-20336 GCF_053605265.1 Streptomyces sp. NPDC003943
GGGCCCCCACCCCCCCCCGGCCCCCGGCCGGCCCGCCCCGGGCCCCCCCGGGCCCCCCCGCCCTCGGCATTCCCCGCCGGCCTCAGCCGGCCGTCGCCCGGAACAGCGCGACCGCGCCGCGGATCCGCACCCGGTACTCCGGGAAGTACTTGGCCAGCTGGCGCTCCAGACCCTGCGGATCGTCGCCCTGGTTCTGGAAGTTGCCGCGCCGGTGCTGCTCGAGGAGCAGCTTGTGCGTCAGCCGGTTCATCGGCACGCCTTCGGCCAGCACGGTCGTGCCGAACAGCACGCCGCCGGGGCGCAGCGTCTGCGCGACGTGCTTGAGGATGACGCCCTTGCCGTCCCAGCCGCCGGGGATGGTGTGGAACACCAGGTTCATGGCGGCCGAGTCGAAGTGCTGCGCCGGCAGCGGCAGCGGCTCCATCAGGTTGGCCCGGCAGGTCCGCGGCCGGTAGCGGGCGATCCGCGCCGCCGACATCTCCAGGCACTGCTCGTTGAGGTCGAGCAGTGTGATCTCCGGATCGGGGTCCGGGAACCGGCACTTGTCGACGAAGTAGCCGGTGCCGGGCCCGATGTCCAGATGGCGCCGGCCGACGGAGGTGTCGTAGAGGCGGCGCATCACGTGCGCCGGGCAGCGCCACACCGCCGAGCAGAACAGTCCAAGGACCCACTTGTCGTAGATCGCGAGCTTCCCGCGCGAGTACACCTCCTGGGCGTGTGCGATGCGGGGATCGAGCCGTTCGGGCGCGAGGTCGGCCATAGGGGGTCTCCGTTCAGATCGCCAGTTCGATGCCGTAGTGGCGCAGCCAGGTGTTGAACTGAAGGGCCATTTCCAGGTGCATCCGGCTCGGCCAGTCGTGCGCGTCGCCGGGGTGGTCCAGCGTGCGCCGCACCGCCTCGTGGTTCAGGTACGGCTGGATCGGCGCGCTGTCGTCGGCGGCGAGGGCGGCCAGCTCCGCGTGGAGCATCCGGGTGTACGCGGGGTCCTGGGTGACCGGCCACGGACTCTTCTTGCGCTCGAGCACGGAGGCCGGCAGCAGGTCCCGGGCGACGGCCCGCAGGAGGGACTTCTCCTGACCGTCGAAGGTCTTGAAGCTCCACGGGGTGTTGTACAGGTACTCCACCAGCCGGTGGTCGGCGTACGGCACGCGCAGCTCCAGACCGTGTGCCATGGAGAGCCGGTCCCCGCGGTCGAGCAGCATCGGCAGCCACCGGGTCAGGGTGAGGTGGCCGATGGTGCGCATCCGGGCCTCCTCGGGGCTCTCGCCCGTCTGGTGCGGCACCTGCGCGACCGCCTCGCGGTAGGTGTCGGCGTAGTGGCCCGCCATGTCCAGCTTCTCCAGGAAGCCGACGGCGAACAGGTCGCGCCCCTGGCCGCCCCGGTTGCTCGGGTGCAGACCCTCGTTGACCACCCAGGGGAAGACGTCGGCGCCCACGCACTCCGGCTTGAACATCCAGTTGTAGCCGCCGAAGATCTCGTCGGCGACCTCGCCGACCAGCGCCACGGTCGAGTGGGTCTTGATCTCGCGCGAGGTCAGGTAGTTGGAGGTGTCCATGTCGCCCAGCGTGGACGGGGCGTCCTGCGCGAGCACCACGTCCAGCCGGGTGCCGGGGTCCATCAGGGCGTGCGGGTCGAGCCTGATGTTGACGTGGTCGGAGGAGACGTGCGCCGCGACCTCGGCCGCGTACGGCTCGTCCGGCGAGAACCGCACGTCGTCCTTCCGGAAGTTCTCCACGTAGCCGTCGAAGGTGGTGACGAAGGTCCGGATCCGCTCGCCGTCCTGCTTCCACCGCAGGCCGGCGGCGACCGCGGTGACCGTGCTCGAGTCCAGGCCGCCGGAGAGCGCGGTGCACAGCGGCACGTCGGCGACCAGCTCGCGCCGCACGATGTCGTCCAGCAGGTCGCGCACGGTACCCACGGTGTTCCGCAGGTCGTCGGTGTGCTCGCGCGCCGTCAACTCCCAGTACCTGTGCAGACGCTCGCCGTCGCGGTCGATGGTCAGCGTATGGCCGGGCAGCAGCTCCCGCATGTCCCGGAAGACGGCCCGGCCCGGCTGTTTGGCCACCGTGAACAGCTCGCGCAGGCCCTCCAGGTCCACCACCGGGCGGACCGCGGGGTGGGCGAGCAGCGCCTTGGGCTCGGAGCCGAACAGCACGCCCTGCGGCAGGGCGGTGTAGAACAGCGGCTTCACGCCCAGCCGGTCGCGCACCAGCACCAGTTCCTCGCGGCGCGCGTCCCAGATGGCGAACGCGAAGATGCCTTCGAGGCGCGAGGCGAAGGACGGCCCCCACTCCAGGTACGCCTGGAGCGCCACCTCGGTGTCCGTACGGGTGCGGAACCGGCGCCCGCGGGCCTGGAGTTCGCCGCGCAGCTGCTGGAAGTTGTAGATCTCGCCGTTGTGCACGATCACGGCCGCCGTGCGGCCGTCCTCCTCCACCGCCAGCGGCTGCGCGCCGCCCGCCACGTCGATGACGGCCGTCCGGGTGTGCCCGAGCGCCGCGTGGCCGTTCAGCCACAGCCCCTGGCCGTCGACGCCGCGGGCGGCCAGGGCGTCGGTCATCGCCTGCAGCACCGGCCGTTCCCGTGAGAGGTCCTGTCCGAAGTCCACCCAGCCCGTGATGCCGCACATAGGCGTCCCCTTCGTCGATTGCTTGACCGCCCCGAGCGTCCGGCAGCCGCTTCGAGTACTCCTCGACCGCCGGTGGAACCCGCCGCCGCGACCGAGCACCGTTCCACCCGGATTCGAGCCGGCGCCGGGACGCTGGCGGCGGCCGGAGCCCCCCGACGAGAGGTGGACAAGGATGAACGCGCAGGACGGCCCTCCGCAGCCCGCGGGCATGGACGGATGGTTCGACCGCGGCCTGCCGCCGCGCCAGCAGGTGCTCGGATTCGTCTACGCGAAGTGGGCGATCGGCGCGCTACGGGCGATCGTGGAGGTCAAGGTGCCCGACGCGCTGGCCGACGGCCCGCGCACGGTCGCCGAGATCAGCGCCGCGACCGGCACCGACCCCGACGCCCTCTACCGGGTGCTGCGGGCCGTCGCCGCCGCCGGGGTGCTGCACGAGGGCGAGGACGGCCGCTTCGCGCTGCTGCCGGTCGCCGAGGGCCTGGTCTCGGACGCCGAGGGCGGCATCCGCGACATGTTCCTGTTCGCCTCCGACCCCATGCTCTGGCGTCCTTACGAGAACGTGGCGCACACCCTGCGCACCGGCGGATCGGCGTTCACGCACGCCTTCGGGATGCCGTTCTACGCGTACACGAAGGCCAACCCGGACAAGGCCGCGGTGCTTGACCGGGCGATGCTGCAGAACCGCTACCCCGGCACGGAGCGCGTCTTCGACGGGTTCGACTTCGGCAGGTTCGCCAGGATCGCCGACGTGGGCGGCGGCCGCGGCCACTTCCTCGTCGAGCTGCTGCGCCGCAACCCCGGCACCACGGGAGTGCTGGCCGACCAGCCGCACACCGTCGCCGAGGCCAAGGAGGTCATCGACGGCTCCGGTGTGGAGGACCGCGTCACCGTCGCCCCGATCGACTTCTTCACCGAGGTGCCGTCGGGCTGCGACGCGTACTTCGTCAAGAACACGCTGCACAACTGGGACGACGACAAGGCCGTGCTCATCCTGCGCAGCATCCGCGCGGCGATCGGTACCACCGACGCCCGGCTGCTGATCATGGAGAACCTGCTGCGCGGCCCGGGCGAGTGGGACATCGGCAAGCTGATCGACGTCGAGTCGCTCGCCGTGCTCGGCGGCCGGGAGCGCGGTCGCGCGGAGTGGAACCGGCTGGCCGCCGACGCCGGATTCGCCCCGGCCAACGATCCCGCGCCCGGCGACGTCGCGCTCCTCGAGTACCGGCCGGTGTGACGGGCATGTCGAAGCCGCTTCCCGACCCGATGACCCTGCCGGCCCGGCGCGGTTGCCCGTTCGACCCGCCCGAGGAGTACGCGCGGCTGCGCGCCGAACGGCCGATGAGCCGGCTGCGGCTGCCCGGCGGCCGGATCGGCTGGCTGGTCACCCGGTACGAGGACGTGCGGGCCGCGCTGGCGGACCCGCGGACCAGCCCGCCGCTGATCCAGGTCACGCCGGCGACCGAACTCCCGCTCCCCGAGGAGGAGCTGGACGTGCCGCCCGGGGTCTTCTCGGCGCTGGACCCGCCGGAACAGAGCCGCTACCGGCGGCAGGTGAGCCGCTACTTCACCCGCAAACGCTGCCGTGAGATCACGCCCCGGCTGGAGCAGATCATCGACGAGCAGCTGACCGCGATGACCGAGCACGGCTCGCCCGCCGACCTGGTCGAGTGGTTCGCGCAGCCGATCCCGACCAGGGTCATCACCGAGATGCTCGGCATCTCCGAGGCGGACCGGCCGGACTACCAGCGCTGGATCCTCGCGATGCTGTCCCTGGACACCGCCGAGGAGCCGCTGCGCGAGGCCCGGGACGGGCTGTACGGCGGACTCGCCGAGCTGGTCCGGGACCGCAGGGTCCGGCCCCGCGACGACATCCTCAGCGACCTGCTCCACGGGGCCGGTTCGCTGACGGACGAGGAGGTCGTCGGGATCGGCGCGCTGCTGCTGATCGCCGGCCTGGAGACGACCGCGAACATGCTCGGGCTCGGGGCGTTCGCGCTGCTCCGGCATCCCGGCCGGCTGGCGGAGCTGCGGGCCGACGAGAGCCTGTGGGACACCGCGGTCGAGGAACTCCTGCGCTATCTGACCATCGTCCAGTTCGGGCTGACCCGTACGGCCCGCGAGGACCTGGAGGTGGCCGGGCAGAAGGTGCGGGCGGGAGAGACGCTGATCATCTCGCTCGCCTCCGCCAACCGTGACTCGGCGGTCTACACCGCTCCGGACCGTCTTGACCTGTCCCGCGACGAAGCGCCCCACCTGGCCTTCGGGCACGGTGTGCACCAGTGTCTGGGCGCCCAACTGGCCCGGTTCGAGATGAAGCTGGCCTTCCGTGCGCTGCTGCGCCGGCTGCCGGACCTGCGCCTCGCCGTCCCGCCGGAGCGGGTCCCGACGGCCGGCGAGGACAAGGTGTTCCACGGGGTGCACTCGCTCCCGGTCGCCTGGTAGCGGCGGCCGGGGCCGGTCCGGCGGATCACGGCCGGAGCGGCCCCGGCTCCGCCGGACGGATCGCTAGCCGCGCGACGGGTCGTCGACGGTGGTGTGCCGGCGCTCCTTGAGCGCGCGCCGGGCGTCGTCCAGGTACTCCCGGGAGAGCATCGCGGACACGATGGCCACGCCGCCGCGGTGCACCCGGATCTCGCTGTCGAGGGCGGTGCCGTACAGGTGGATGCGGCGGCCCGTCTTGCCGTCGGGGCCCTGGGCGTCCTTCAGCCGGCCCTTGGCGGGCCAGGTGACGTCCCCCTCGTCGAGGACGTCACCGTCGCCCACCAGCAGCTTCAGCGTGCTGTGCCGCAGGTCCACGGTGATCTGCAGGTCCTGAGGGACGTCCGGGGCGCGCAGGTCGAGCACGATGCTCGCGTCCTGGCCGCGGACGTCGAAGGCGTCGGTGGCCGTCCATGTGCCCAGCCGCTTGGTCACGGTGCCACGGGCGTTGATGCGCTCGGTGGTGGTCATGTCGGTGGTCCTTTCCTTGGGCCCGTCGTGTCTTCTCCGTGCCGTTCCGCCGTCTTGCCGGCTCTTTCTCCGGCTCCTCATGGTTGCACAGCAACTAGTGTCAGTGCAACTAGTTACGGTGGGGCTTAGACTCCTGCCATGTCCGCCTCCGCGCCCCGCAGTTCCCCGCTCGCCCTGACCGTCCTGTCGCTGCTGCACTACCGGCCGCTGCACCCGTACGGCATGCAGCGGCTGATCAAGGAGTGGGGCAAGGACCAGGTCGTCAACGTCGGCCAGCGCACGAGCATCCACCGGACCGTCGAGCGGCTCGTCGCCGCCGGTCTCGTCGAGGTGCACGAGGTGGAGCGCGACGAGCAGTACGCCGAGCGCACCGTCTACCGGATCACCGACGAGGGCCGCCGGGTCGCCCGCGAGTGGCTGCTCGACATGCTCGGCACGCCCAAGCCGGAGTACCCGCAGTTCCCCGTCGCGCTCTCCTTCGCGCTGATGCTCACCCCCGAGGAGGCGCTGACCGTCCTGGACGGCCGCGCCGCCGCCCTCGCCCGCACCGTGGACGCCCTGGACACCCTGCTCGCCGGCGAGGCCGACGGCGGCCTCGGCCGCGTCATCTGGCTGGAGACCGAGTACCAGCAGGCCATGGCCGCGGCGGAGCTGCGCTGGCTCACCGCCGTCACCGACGACCTGCGCGCCGGACGGCTGCGCTGGTCGTGGGAGGAACTGACCGGCCTCGCCGGACCCGGAGCCGGCTGACCGGTCGAGAGCGGCACCAGCCTCCTTCGAGCGCGCGTCACTACCGTCCCGAGCCGACGGACGACGCGGCGAGAGGGAGAGCGATGCGGGAGGAACTCCGCGAGATCTGCACACCGGTGCTGCACGAGGTGCTGAACCATCCGTTCTGGACCGGCCTGCGCGACGGGACACTGCCCGCCGCGGCGCTGGCCCGGTTCGTCCACCAGGACACCGCGTACCTGCTGCCCGCCTACGCCCGCGCGCTGGCCCGCTGTGCCGCCGACGCCCCCGACGACGCCGGTGCCCGGCTGTTCGGGCAGTCCGTCGTCGGCACCCTGGACGCCCGCGACGGCCTGCGCGCGGCCCACGCCGCCCTCGCCCCCGGTCTCGGCATGCCCGGGCCGGCCGCCGCCGAGGAACCCGTCGCGCCGGCGGTGGCGGCCCACGCCGCCTTCTTCACCTCCTCCGCGGCCTCCTCGTACCACGCCGGCGTCGGAGCGCTGCTGCCCATGGTCTGGTTCAACGCCGAGGTCTCCGACCACCTGCGCGACCACGCCGTACCGGGCACCCGCTACCTGCCCTGGATCACCGCCTACCACCCCGGCGAGTCGTACCGCTTCGCCGTCGAGGCGTTCTCCGAACTGGCCGACCGGCTCGGCGAACGGTCCACGCCCGAGCAACGCCGCCTGATCACCACACACTTCACCCTCGGCATCCACCACGAACTCGCCTTCGCCGACGCCTGCGCCGCACCTGCCGCGCGGCCGGCCGGAAGGGGTGCGCAATGACCGCCCTGAACCTCGACCTGATGGACCCGAAGTCCTTCGCCGACGGAGTCCCGTACGAGCACTTCCGCCACCTGCGCGACTCCGCGCCGGTCAGCCGCGGCACCGACACGGACGGCGAACCGCTGTGGCACGTCGTGCGGCACCGGGACGTGTCCGCCGTCTCCCGGGACGCGCGGACCTTCTCCTCAAGCCCGACCACCATGACCTCGATCCGCAAGGTCGACCCGAGCCCGCCGATCATCACGTTCCTGGACGGCGCGAAGCACACCCGGGTGCGCAAGCTGACCTTCAAGGTCTTCGCCCCCGCCCGGCTGGCCGCCCTGCGCGCCCCGATCCGCGGCATCGTCGACGCGCTCCTCGCGGAGGCCCGGGAGAAGGGCGAGTTCGACCTCGCCGAGGACATCGCGCTGCGCCTGCCCTTCGAGGTGCTGCTCGAACTGCTCGACATCCCGCGGCAGGACCGCGCCACCATGCTCGGCTGGGCCCGCCGGACGGTGAACCTCGGCGACCAGGAGTACGGCGACGACGCCGGCCCCAACCCCTTCCAGCAGATCCACGCCTACCTGAACGACTTCGCCCACCACCGGGCCGCCCACCCCGCCGACGACTGCTTCTCGCTGCTCCTCGACGCCCGCCTGGACGGCGCAGAACGGCTCGGCCTGCCCGACCGGCTCACCCCGGACGAGGTCGGCCTGTTCGCCTCCACGCTCGTCACCGCGGGCATCGAGACCACCTACTGCTCCGTCACCGGCGGCGTCCTCGCCCTGCTCGACCACCCCGACCAGCTCGCCCGGCTGCGCGAGGACCGCGGCCTGCTGCCCAGCGCCGCCGCCGAGGTACTGCGCTGGGTCACCCCGGTCACCCACTTCGCCCGGCGCGCCGTCACCGACACCGAGATCGCCGGGCAGCCGGTGGCGGCGGGCGAGAAGGTCGTCGTCTGGTACAGCTCCGCCAACCGCGACGAGCGGGTGTTCACCGACCCCGACCGGTTCGACCTCGGCCGCACGCCCAACCCCCAGCTCAGCTTCGGCGGCGGCGGACCGCACGTGTGCATCGGCAACGGCCTGGCGGCCATGGAGCTGCGCGAGTTCCTGGACGGCGTCGCCGACCTGCTGCCCCGGCTGGAACTCGTCGAGGCCCCGGCCCGCCCGGAGACCAACTTCATGAACAGCGTCAAACACCTGCACGTGCGCCTGCACTGACCGGCGCCGGACCCCAGGAGACCCGATGACCACCGGCACCGCCCTGATCACCGGCGCCAACCGCGGTATCGGCCGCGCCGTCGCCGCCGAACTGCACCGCCGGGGCCTGGACGTCGTGCTCACCGCCCGCGACCCCGAGCAGGCCCGCGCCGCCGCGGAGGAGCTCGGCACCCGCTGGACGGACCTCGACACCACCGACCCGGACAGCGTCGCGCGCGCCGCGAAGACCGTCGGCGCGCCGGACATCCTGCTGTGCAACGCCGGCGTCCTGCTCGACGCGGGCACCGAGCCCCTCTCCGTACCGCTGGAGCTGGTCGAACGGACACTGCGGGTGAACCTGCTGGGCACCTGGCGGGTGCTCCAGGAGTTCGTGCCGGCCATGGTCCGGCGCGGCAGCGGCCACGCCCTGGTCGTCTCCAGCGGGACCACCGCGGAGTTCGGCGGCCGGCTGTTCCCCGGCACCCCCGGCTACTCGCTGTCCAAGAGCGCGCTCAACGGCCTCACCACCATGCTCGCCGCGACCACCGAGGGCACCGGCGTCCGCGTCAACGCAGTCAACCCGGGCCGCGTCCGCACCCGCATGATGCCGGGCCCGCACCAGCCCCCCGAGCAGGCCGCCCGGTACATCGCCGACGTCGCGACGCAACCGCACGGCGGCCCCACCGGACGCTTCTTCGCCGCACACTCATCCACGTCACAGGAGTAGCCATGCGATTCGACCTGACCGGCAGAACCGCCGTGGTCACCGGAGCCGGCAGCGGGATCGGTCTCGCCTGCGTACGCGCCCTCACCGAGGCCGGCGCGCGAGTGCTCGGCGGCTCCCGCACCGTCGGCCCCGACCTGCGCGCCGCCACCCCGTACACCCGCACCGTCGACCTGGCCACCGAGGACGGCGCACGGACCCTGATCACACACGCGCTGGACGAGTTCGGCGGCATCGACATCCTGGTCAACAACGTCGGCGGCGGCGTGAAACTGGCCGCGGGCTTCCTCGACATCGACGACGACACCTGGCGCGAGGCGTTCGGCCTGAACGTCCTCACCGCGGTCCGCACCACCCGCGAGGCACTGCCCAGCCTGGTCGAGCGCAGCGGCGCCGTCATCAACATCGGCTCGATCAACGCCACCCTCGCCGACCCGCGTCTCGGCCACTACTCGGCCGCCAAGGCCGCCCTCGCCAGCGTCGGCAAGTCGCTGGCCGCGGAGTTCACCCCCAAGGGCGTCCGCGTCAACACCATCTCGCCCGGCCCGGTCCGCACCCGGGTGTGGACCAACCCGCAGACCGCGCGCAGCGCCGGACTCACCCCCGAGGAGTTCATCGAGGCCGTCCCGAAGATGACCGGCCTGGCCACCGGCCGCATCATCGAACCCGAGGAGGTCGCCACCCTGGTCGTCCTCCTCGCCTCCGGAAAGGTCCCGAGCGTCACCGGCTCGGACTACACCATCGACGCCGGAATGGCCCGCCCGGCCCTGCGCTGATCCACCCGGACCCGCCCCGCGCTGATCCGACCGGACCCGCTCGCACCGGCGTCACACCCTTCGGCGGCGCCCGACGCGCCACCGCCCCCCACCGGAACACCGGCGGGGGGCGGTGGCGCGCAGGTCCGGTCCGGAGCCGGAGTCACACCTGGCCCTCCGGGACCAGATCCGTTCGGCTCGCCGGGCCGGGCTGGGCCCGGTGGGTGCGGGGGCGCATCCAGAAGGCCGTCACGAAGGCCGCCGCGAGCAGGCCGGCGGCGAGCCAGAAGGTGACCCGCAGGGCGCCGTCCGCGCCGTACCGCGCGTCCGTCAGGCAGCTGAAGAAGACCGTGCCGAGCAGCGCGTAGCCGATGCTGTTGCCCAGCTGCTGGAAGGAGTTGAGCAGGCCCGAGGCCGCGCCGGTCTCCGGCAGGGCGACCAGGCCGAGCGAGATGTCGTAGTACGGGGTCAGCACGCCGCCCATGCCGAGGCCGAGCAGCGAGAGCGGAACCAGCAGCTGCCACGTGGTGACGGCGTGGCCGAGCGAGACCACCGCGATCACCCCGACCGCCCCGGCCACCAGCAGCGCGAGGCCGCCCAGCAGGGTGCGCAGGCTGCCGAAGCGCCGTACCAGCAGGTTCCCGGCGACGGCCGATCCGACGGCGGAGCCGAGCGTCCACGGCACCATGGCCAGGCCGGCGCCCAGGGCGGTGAAGCCGTGCGCGGTCTGCAGCTGGACCAGGAGCGCGAACATCATGCCGCTCAGCGCCGTGTAGTACAGCACCCCGAGCAGCAGCGCGGCGACGAACCTGCCGTCGCGGACGAGGCGCGGCTCGACCAGCGGTACCCGCCCGGCCCGCGCCCGCCGGCGCTGGTGGACGCCGAGCAGGACCAGCACCGGCAGCGCCGCGGCCATGCTGACGAAGCACCACGCCGGCCAGCCGGCCGTGCGCCCCTGCATCAGCGGGTAGGCGACCAGGACCATCGCGCCGACGGCCAGCGCGGTGCCGATCCCGTCCAGACGGCGTACCGACGCCCCGTCGGCGGGCGGCTGGTCGGGTATGTACCGCACGGCGCCGAACAGTGCCAGGACACCGAGCGGCAGATTGACGAAGAACACCGCGCGCCAGCCGAGACCGAACAGGTTCCCGGTCGTCAGCGCACCGCCGAGGACCGGCGCGACGATCGCGGCGACGCCCACCACCGGGCCCATCAGGCCGATCGCCTTGGGCAGCTCGCGCGGCGGGAACAGCTCGCGCATGACGCCGAGTCCCTGGGGCACCATCACCGCGGCACAGGCCCCCTGCGCGATCCGCGCGACGATGATCATCCCCGGGTTCACCGCAAGACCCGCGAGCAGCGAGGCGCAGGTGAACCCCGCCGTGCCGATCAGCAGCATCCGCCTGCGGCCGGCGATGTCCCCGAGCCGCCCGCCGGTGATCAGGAGGGAGGCGAACGCCAGGGCGTAGCCGGCGCCCATCCACTGCAGGTCGGCGTAGCTGCCGTGCAGTCCCTCGCGGATCGCCGGAGCGGTCGTGTTCACCATCATGCCGTCGAGCAGGTCCATGCAGTGGGTGGTCAGGATCGCCGCCAGGGCGTACCAGCGCAGTCTGTCCGCGGGAGTGGGGTCCATGGCCGAGCCTTTCGGGAATCGATGACGCGAATCTGGCGCGAACGGTGCGGCCGGCAGCTCCACAACCGGTCAAGCCGCGCTCGAGCGCCGTTTCCGAAGGTGGGGCCGGGACCCGGCCGACGGGGCCCTGCCGCACGACGTACGAGGGGACATGCCATGGATCTGGGACTGGCGGACAAACGGGTACTGGTCACCGGCGCCACGAGAGGTATCGGCCGGGCCACCGCGAAGGCCTTCGCCGCCGAGGGCGCGCGGGTCGCGGTCACGTACAACCGGTCCGAGCGCGCCGCGAAGGAACTGGTCGAGGAGCTCGGCGGCGCCGACCGCGCCTGCGCGCTCCACTACGAGCTGGCCGACCCGGCGTCGGTCGCCGCGACGGTCAGCGCCGTGGAGGAGCGGTGGGGCGGCGTCGACGTGGTGGTCGCCAACGCCCAGACGTGGGTGTGGATGAACCCCGAGGAGATGGTGCCGTACCACGAGTTCCCGATGGACTTCTGGCTGAGCCGCTACCGGGAGAACGTCGAGGGCCACCTCTGGACGGTGCGTCAGGCCGTCGGCGGCATGCGCGAACGCGGCTGGGGCCGCATCGTGCTGCTGTCCTCGGTGACGGCGACGCACGGCAATCCCGGCTCGGAGATCTACAGCGCCGCCAAGGCGTCCCTGCACGGCTTCGTCCGTGGCCTGATGTGGACGGGCGACGGCGTGCTCGCCAACGTGGTCGCGCCCGGCGGCACGCTCACCGAGAGCCTCGACGCGGTCGACCCCGCGCTGCTGGAGAAGGCGGTCGCCGACACCCCCAGCGGCCGTCTGAGCACGGCCGACGACGTGGCCCGGCTGATCGTCTTCCTCGGTTCGGCGGCGAACGGGAACGTCAACGGCCAGATCATCCACCCCGCCGGCGGCCGGTGATCCGCCCCGCGTCCGAGGGCGGCTCGACTCCCGCTCGAGCGGCTCTCGGCCGGGCGACCACACCATCTCAGCCACGCTGAGACAGCGTCACGCCAGCAGAAGGAGCACCAAGCATGCGATCCACCCGAATACCGAGAACAGCGGCCGCGGGAGCGGCGATGGCCCTCGCCCTGTGCGCCACCCCGCTCGCCTCGGCCGCCCCGGCCTACGCCGACGGCCGGCAGTACTACGTCGACTGCTCCGCCGGCGACGACTCCGCGGACGGCACGTCCGCCGCGACCGCCTGGCGCAGTCTCGCCAAGGTCAGCGGCACCACCTTCCGCCCGGGCGACTCCGTCCTCCTGCGCAGCGGCGTCACCTGCAACGGCGTCCTCGCGCCGCAGGGTTCCGGCACGGCCGCCGCGCCCATCACGGTCAGCACCTACGGCGGCAGCGCCCGCGCGTTCCTCGCCGGCGGCGGCGCCCGCGCCACGGTCTACCTGCACAACGTGCAGGGCTGGGAGCTGCGCAACCTCGACGTCTCGGACACCACCACCCGGGACTCCACCGCGCGCACCGGCATCTACGTGCTGCTCAGTGACTACGGCACCGGCAGCCACTACGTCATCGACAACGTGAACGTGCACGACGTCACCGGCATCGACAGCACGGGGCCGGACAACGAGGACAGCGGCGGCATCGTCCTGAAGGCGGCCGGCTCGGCCAAGCCGACCACCTTCGACGGCATCACGGTGTCCAACAGCACCGTCTCCGGCACCGACGGCTACGGCATCGCCACCGAGTCCCAGTGGTCCAAGCGCGCCCTGTTCCCGGCCGGCGAGAACAGCTACGTGCCGATGACCAACGTCCGCATCACCGGGAACCGGCTGTCGAACCAGGGCGGCGACGGCATCGTGGTGCAGAACGGTGCCGCCCCCAGGATCGACCGCAACGTCGTCGACGGCTTCGGTCTGCGCGCCACCGCCTACCACTCCGGCGTCTGGGTCTGGAACTCCGACAAGGCCGTGATGGAGTACAACGAGGTCTCGCACGGCGCCTCCGCGCCGCCGATGATGGCCTTCGACGCCGACGGCGCCAACTCCGACGTCACCTACCAGTACAACTACAGCCACGACAACGGCGGCGGCTTCCTGGCCTTCTGCACCGCTCCCGGCCAGCTGAGCGACGGTGTCGTCGCCCGGTACAACGTCAGCGTCAACGACCACGACGCCAGCTACAACGGCTTCACCTTCCCGGTGATCTTCAACGGCTGCGGCGTCACCATGACCAACCTCGCCTTCTACGGCAACACGGTCCACACGTCGGTCGCCAAGGCGCTGATCGGCAACTACGGGCAGAGCGTGGTCAACTACCACGACAACGTCTTCGTGGGCGCGCCGGGCGGTTCGACGATCAACGACTCCGTCAGCACCTTCAAAGGCAACGTCTACTACAACATCACCCAGGTCCCGGCCGGCGACACCGGCCCGGTGTACAAGCACTGATACCGCGTCGCATCGCCCGCGTACCTCCCGTACGCGGGCGATGCCCTGCCGTCGTCAGCTCCGCGCGCGCTTGATCGACCACTCCGCGATCCGCAGGGACATCTCCACCCCCTCGGTCGCGTACTCGACCATCGCCTTCTGGTAGTCGCCGACGGCCTCCGCCAGTTCCCGCTCCCCGCGGTCCACCGCGGCCAGCAGTCCGCTGAGCGCCGCCGCGTCCCGCGCGGCGGTGTTCGCCCCCACGCCCCCCGACGGCGGCATCGCGTGCACCGCGTCACCGAGGGGCACGACCGGGCAGGTGTCCCAGGCCTCCACGGGCCGGGTGGCCCGCAGCGCCACCGCGAACGACGTCGCGGGATCGGCGAACCGGAAGATCTCCCGCAGGTCCGGGTGCCATGCCCGGGTCCGCTCCACCACCAGCGCGCACAGCTCCTCGCCGCTCATCGCGAAGAACGCCTCGTCGGTGAGGCCGAGGTCCGCCAGGTGCACGTTGAACACCGACATGTAGTAGTCGTCGCTGTCCTGGAGCCCGGCGCCCGGCCACAGCCGGGCGGCCGCCCGCGACGGGGACTCTCGGAACAGCATCGGCATCAGGCCCAGGTGGTGGCCGTCGGTGCCGATCACATAGCTGAAGCGGTCCCGCAGGGCCTCCGGCAGCCCTGCCTCGATGGCCTCCCGCCGCGGAATCCGGGAGAAGATCGTCCGGACGCCCAGGTCCTGGGGCACGTCCCAGGGCCGGAGCTGGGCACGGACCCGCGAGTTGGTGCCGTCCGCCGCGACCAGCACGTCACCGACGGCCTCGCTGCCGTCCGCGAAATGCGCGGTCACCCGCCCGTCGGGCGTCCGCTCAAGGCGCTCGAAGTTCTTCCCGAAGTGGACGACCTCGTCGAGACCGGCGAGCAGGATCCGCCGCAGCGTCACCCGGTCCACGGCATCGATCTTGTCGTCCCGGCCGGCCCGCGGGTCCTCGAAGGCCGGCGCCCACTGCGGCTCCAGATGCTCGTCGTAGGCCGCCAGTCCGCTGTCGTCGCGGGCGTTCGCCGTCGCCGCCAGCAGTTCGGTCAGCCGCGGCGGCAGACAGGCCCTGAGGGCCGCCTCGCCCTCGGGGCTGATCCGGAGCCGGTAGCCCTGTCTGCGCCCGTCGGCCGACTCGTCACGCTCGTACACCTGGACGTCGACACCGGCCCGCCGCAGCCCCTGGGCCACGCAGAGACCACCGATACCGCCGCCGATGACCAGGACCCGGATGGGTGATCGGCTCGTCGTCACCGCCATGGACACCTCTCTCGTCGCGTCGAAGCCGCCGCGGGGACACCGCGTACGGAACCGGGGCAGCATGCGCCGTCCCGCTCAGGTCTGGCTGGAGGCGCCCGCTCCGCCGCCGCGTCGAGCGGAACTCGAGCCCGCTTGAAGAGTTCCCGCCCACCCTGTGCGGACCCAGCAGTCCACGGCCCCGCGAGCTCCCGGAGGAATCGTGTCCCGTCGTCTCTTCACCTCGGAGTCCGTGACCGAAGGTCACCCCGACAAGATCGCGGACCGGATCAGCGACACCGTCCTGGACGCCCTGCTCGCGCAGGACCCCGGGTCCCGCGTGGCGGTCGAGACCCTGATCACCACCGGCCAGGTCCATCTCGCCGGCGAGGTCACCACCACGGCCTGGGCCGACATCCCCGGCCTGGTCCGCGCGGCCGTCCTCGACATCGGCTACGACGCCTCGACCAAGGGGTTCGACGGCGCCTCCTGCGGCGTCTCCGTCTCGATCGACGCCCAGTCGCCCGACATCGCCCAGGGCGTCGACCAGGCCCATGAGCACCGTGTCGAGGGCCTCCAGGACGAACTCGACCGGCAGGGCGCCGGCGACCAGGGCCTGATGTTCGGCTACGCCTGCGACGACACCCCCGAACTGATGCCGCTGCCCATCTCACTGGCGCACCGGCTCGCCCAGCGCCTCACCCAGGTCCGCAAGGACGGCACCATGCCCTACCTGCGGCCCGACGGAAAGACGCAGGTCACCATCGAGTACGACGGCGACCGCCCGGTCCGTCTCGACACGGTCGTCGTCTCCACCCAGCACGCCGCCCACATCGACCTCGACGCGCTGCTCGCCCCCGACATCCGCACGTTCGTCGTCGAACCCGTCCTGGCCGACGCCGGCATCGACACCACCGGCTACCGCCTGCTCGTCAACCCCACCGGCCGGTTCGAGATCGGCGGCCCGATGGGCGACGCCGGCCTGACCGGCCGCAAGATCATCGTGGACACCTACGGGGGCTATTCCCGGCACGGCGGCGGCGCCTTCTCCGGCAAGGACCCCTCCAAGGTCGACCGCTCGGCGGCGTACGCGATGCGCTGGGTCGCGAAGAACATCGTCGCCGCCGGGCTCGCCCGCCGGGCCGAGGTGCAGGTCGCGTACGCGATCGGCAAGGCGGAGCCGGTCGGCCTGTTCGTGGAGACCTTCGGCACCGAGACCGTCCCCGTACCGAGGATCCAGGAGGCCGTCGGCCAGGTCTTCGACCTGCGCCCCGCCGCGATCATCCGCGACCTCGACCTGCTCCGCCCCATCTACGCCCGCACCTCCGCCTACGGCCACTTCGGCCGGGAACTGCCCGAGTTCACCTGGGAGCGCACCGACCGGGCGGACAAGCTCCGCGCCCTCGCGCTGGCCTGACCTCCCGCCATGTCGCCGTAGCCGTTGCCGTTGCCGTTGCCCCAAGGAGGCACCGCCGTGCACATCGCCGTCACCGGTTCGATCGCCACCGACAGCCCGGTGGGTGCGCCATGAGCCCCCTCACCCAGGCGCAGCGCGCCGACGCGCTGCGTGAGGCCCTGGCCACCCGGGTCGTCGTCGCCGACGGCGCGATGGGCACCATGCTCCAGGCCGCCAACCCGACGCCGGACGACTTCCAGCAGCTGGAGGGCTGCAACGAGATCCTCAACGTCACCCGGCCCGACCTCGTCCGCGCCGTGCACGAGGCGTACTTCGCGGCCGGCGTCGACTGCGTGGAGACCAACACCTTCGGCGCCAACCACGCGGCGCTCGGCGAGTACGACAGCGCCGACCGGATCTTCGAGCTGTCCGCGGCCGGCGCCCGCGTGGCCCGCGAGGCCGCCGACGCCCACCAGGACGGCCGGGTCCGCTGGGTGCTCGGCTCCATCGGGCCGGGCACCAAGCTGCCGACCCTCGGCCACGCTCCGTACGCGACCCTGCGGGACGGCTACCAGCGCAACGCGGCCGGCCTGATCGCCGGCGGCGCCGACGCGCTGCTCGTGGAGACCAGCCAGGACCTGCTCCAGACCAAGGCCGCGGTGCTCGGCTGCAAGCGCGCCCTCGCCGAGGCCGGGCTCGACCTGCCGGTCTTCGCGCAGGTGACCGTGGAGACCACCGGCACCATGCTGCTCGGCTCGGAGATCGGCGCGGCGCTCACCGCCCTTGAGCCGCTCGGCATCGACATGATCGGCCTCAACTGCGCCACCGGTCCCGCCGAGATGAGCGAGCACCTGCGCCACCTGTCCCGGCACGCCCGGGTCGGCCTGTCGTGCATGCCGAACGCGGGCCTGCCCGTGCTCGGCAAGGACGGCGCCCACTATCCCCTCGGCCCCGTCGAACTCGCCGACGCCCACGCCGCGTTCACCGGGGAGTACGGCATCTCGCTCGTCGGCGGCTGCTGCGGCACCACGCCCGAGCACCTGCGCGCCGTCGTCGAGCGCGTGCGGGGGCGCGCCGTCACCCCGCGCCGGCCGCGCCCCGAGCCGGCCGCCTCCTCGCTCTACCAGCCGGTGCCGTTCCGCCAGGACACCTCGTACCTGGCGATCGGCGAGCGGACGAACGCCAACGGGTCGAAGAAGTTCCGCGAGGCCATGCTGGCCGAGGACTGGCAGGGATGCGTGGAGATCGCCCGGGAGCAGATCCGGGACGGCTCGCACCTGCTCGACCTCTGCGTGGACTACGTCGGCCGCGACGGCGTGGCGGACATGCGGGAGATCGCCGGGCGGCTGGCCACCGCGTCCACGCTGCCGGTCGTGCTTGACTCGACCGAACCCGACGTGCTGCGCGCCGGACTCGAGGTGCTGGGCGGCCGGGCCGTGCTGAACTCGGTGAACTACGAGGACGGCGACGGCCCGGACACCCGGTTCGGGCGCATCGCCGCACTCGCCCGCGGACACGGCGCCGGCCTCATCGCGCTCACGATCGACGAGGAGGGGCAGGCCCGCACCGCGCAGAAGAAGACGGAGATCGCCGAGCGGCTCATCGCGCAGCTCACCACCGAGTACGGCATCGAGGAGTCGTCGATCCTGGTGGACTGCCTGACCTTCACCCTGGCCACCGGACAGGAGGAGTCCCGCCGCGACGGCATCGAGACCATCGAGGCCATCCGCGAACTCAAGCGCCGTCACCCCGAGGTGCAGACCACCCTCGGCCTGTCCAACATCTCCTTCGGTCTGAACCCGGCGGCCCGGCAGGTCGTGAACTCGGTCTTCCTGCACGAGTGCGTGCGGGCCGGCCTGGACTCGGCGATCGTGCACGCCTCCAAGATCCTCCCCATGGCGCGCATCCCCGAGGACCAGCGCGAGGCCGCGCTCGACCTGGTCCACGACCGCCGCAGGGAGGGGTACGACCCGCTGCAGCGACTCCTCGAGCTGTTCGAGGGCGTCTCCGCGTCCGCCGGCGCCGCGTCCAGGGCCGAGGAGCTGGAGGCACTGCCGCTCGGTGAACGCCTCGAACGGCGCATCGTCGACGGGGAGCGCGGCGGCCTGGAGGCCGACCTCGACGCGGCGCTGGCCGGGCGCCCGGCGCTGGAGATCGTCAACGACACGCTGCTGTCCGGGATGAAGACCGTCGGCGAGCTGTTCGGCTCCGGCCAGATGCAGCTGCCGTTCGTGCTCCAGTCCGCCGAGGTGATGAAGGCCGCGGTCGCCTACCTGGAGCCGTACATGGAGAAGGCGGCCGACGGCGGGAACGAGGCGGGCAAGGGCACGATCGTGCTGGCCACCGTCAAGGGCGACGTCCACGACATCGGCAAGAACCTCGTCGACATCATCCTGTCCAACAACGGCTACGACGTCGTCAACATCGGCATCAAACAATCGGTTTCCGCCATTCTGGACGCCGCCGAGGAGCACGCCGCGGACGTGATCGGCATGTCCGGCCTGCTGGTGAAGTCCACGGTGATCATGAAGGAGAACCTGGAGGAGCTGAACCGGCGCGGGCTCGCCACCCGCTTCCCGGTCATCCTCGGCGGGGCCGCCCTCACCCGCGCGTACGTCGAGCAGGACCTGCACGAGATCTACGACGGCGAGGTCCGCTACGCCCGCGACGCCTTCGAGGGCCTGCGCCTGATGGACGCGCTCGTCGCCGTCAAGCGCGGCGTCCCGGGCGCGGCCCTGCCCGAGCTGCGGCAGCGGCGCCACCCACGCGCCGAGGTCACCCGGCAGGAGGAGCCCGGCCGCGGACCCGTCCGCTCCGACGTGGCGGTGGACAACCCGATACCCGTACCACCGTTCTGGGGCGACCGGATCGTCAAGGGCGTCCCGTTCGCCGACTACGCCGCATGGCTGGACGAGGACGCCCTGTTCAAGGGCCAGTGGGGGCTGAGGGCCCCGCGCGCCGGGACCGGCCCCTCCTACGAGGAACTCGTCGAGACCGAAGGCCGGCCGCGGCTGCGGATGTGGCTGGACCGGCTGCAGACCTCCGGCTGGCTGGAGCCGGCCGTCGTCTACGGCTACTACCCGGTCAACTCCAAGGGCGACGAGCTGATCCTCCGCGACGAGGACGGCGCCGAACGCACCCGCTTCACCTTCCCCCGCCAGCGCCGCGGCCGGCGGCTGTGCCTGGCCGACTTCTTCCGCCCGGAGGAGTCCGGCGAACAGGACGTGATCGGCCTGCAGATCGTCACCATGGGCAACCGGGTCTCCCGGGCCGCGGGCGAGCTCTTCGAGGCCGGCTCCTACCGTGACTACCTCGAACTGCACGGCCTGTCCGTCCAGTTGACCGAGGCCCTGACCGAGTTCTGGCACGCCCGGGTGCGCCGCGAACTCGGCTTCGGCGACGAGGACCCCGACGACCTCCGGGACATGTTCGCCCTCAAGTACCGCGGCGCCCGCTTCTCCCTCGGCTACGGCGCCTGCCCCGACCTCGAGGACCGCGCCAAGATCACCGGACTGCTCCGTCCCGAGCGGATCGGCGTCGTCCTCTCCGAGGAGTTCCAGCTGCATCCCGAACAGTCCACCGACGCCCTCGTCGTCCACCATCCCGAGGCCACGTACTTCAACGCGAGGTGAACGGTGGCCCCCTGACCGCCGCGCGAACACCGCGTGCCCCCCGCCCCGACGTTCGACCGACCCGATCCCCAGGAGTGCCGGATGCCTTCCCCCTTTTCCGATTTCAAGGTCGCCGACCTGTCCCTGGCCCCCTTCGGCCGCAAGGAGATCCAGCTCGCCGAGCACGAGATGCCCGGCCTGATGGCGATCCGCCGCGAGTACGCCGAGCAGCAGCCGCTGGCCGGCGCCCGGATCACCGGCTCGCTGCACATGACCGTGCAGACCGCCGTCCTGAT